>JAZRRV010000023.1:0-11459 GCA_045651085.1 Acutalibacteraceae bacterium | reverse complement strand
TACGGGCCGTACCTTGCACCCGGATAACGTGGCGGCAGGTCCTGCCTCTTACGGCTTGACCGACTCCATGGGCCGTATGCACGGCGACGCGCAGTTTGCGGGTTCTTCGTCGGTGCCGGCGCACGTGGAGATGATGGGTCTCATCGGTATGGGTAACAACCCGATGGTGGGTGCTACCGTGGCTTGCGCTGTGGCCGTGTCCGAAGCGCTGAAATAAGCTAAAAAAGATTTTCAAAACGCTCTGTCGAAAAACGGCAGAGCGTTTTGTACTTTGTCGCACAAAACCACCTGCCGCACGGCATTTGTGAAAAAGTAACAAAGTTTTGAACGACAAACCCAAAAGGAAAACGCCCAATTGGGCATTTTTCCCAGTAGGCGAGCCAAAAACAGGTGCTTTTTCCAAGAAAATACTCGTCAAAAATAAAAGTTGACAAAAAAATGCTAGTTTATTGCGGCAATTTTGCTATATTATCTTGAGAAATCCGTTATAATGTTAGGTAGGATTTTAGCGCAATTTAACAGAGAGTGGCCTGTTGGCCAACGAGTTGCCCTGCAAAAGAAGAAATCCACTGTTCAATACAATGAATTAAGGGTGTGTGATGATGAAATTCAGCAAACAAATGACGAAGGTTTTGTGCGTGTTGCTGGCGATGTGTTTGTTGTTGGCAACACCGGTCTGCTATGCCGAAAACGCAGCAGACGGGGAAACCGCAGACGCAACTACGGGCGGCAATGCCGGCGTTGCGGATAACACGGAGCCATCGGACGATTCGACGACGAGTTTGCCGGGCTACGCACAATACTACGATGCGAACGGGGACAAAGCCCGTCCGCAAACTTCCGTGGTAGTCGGGGTGGAAGCTGTCGTTGGCACCGAATATGCCGACAAATCTGTGGCCACGTACGACGGCAAAGACGGCGTTGTGTTGAACAAGGAAAACGGCTGGGTGGAATGGAAAGTCCAAATCACCGAAACGGGTATTTACAATATAACACCGTTGTATTATCCGTTGGTGGACACCGGTCGCGCAATTTCGCTGAATGTGATGATTGACGGAAAAGCCCCCTTTACCGAAGCCAAGACGTTGTCGTTGCCCCGCGTTTGGGCGGACGACGTGGTAGACGGTAAGTTCGAGCAAGATGAACTGGGAAGCGACCTTCGTCCTTCGCAAAAGGAAGTCCCCCGTTGGGTGGCCAATTCGTTTGTAAACGAATTGGGAACATACCAGGACCCGTACTTCTTCTATTTGGAGGCGGGCGAACACACCATTCGTTTTGAGCGTGTTCGTGAAGCGTTGGCAATTCACAACCTCACAGTGGGCAACGCGGCAACCCCGCCGACATACGAGGAGTACGTACAGCAACACGCCAACGGCGCGAAACCGACGGGCGATGCCCTAACGTTGCAAGCAGAGCATCCCATGGAAAAATCGGACTCCACGCTGTATGCATTGACAGACCATCAGGATGCGGGCACAACCCCCAATCATCCCACCAATATGGTAATGAACGTTATTGGTGGTGAAAACTGGAGCGGGATGGGCCAGTACCTCACTTGGGAAGTAAACGTGAAAGAGGCCGGCTGGTATAAAGTGGCCATGCGTGCGCGCCAAAGCACCAACCAGGGCTTGATCTCGTACCGCACTTTGTTGATAAACGGCGAAATTCCGTTTGCCGAAGCGGTGGATATGGCGTTCCCGTACGATACCGACTGGGGCGTATTTGTTCTTGGCGGCAAAGAATCTCCCAAAATGGTGTATTTGGAGCCGGGCGATAAAATTACGTTGACAATCGGCGCCGGCAAGTTGAGTGAAGTGTTGCGTACCATTCAGCCCACGGTGCTGGAATTGAACGAGATTTACCGTAAGATTATTGTGATTACCGGCACCACGCCGGATATTTACCAAGATTATTACCTGGAAGATAAAATCCCCGGAATCAGCGAGATGATTTCGAAGGAAGCGGAAAAGCTGGCCGAACTTGCCGACCGCATTGTGGAAGTGACGGGAAAGACCAGTGCTCAGACGTCTACCATTATGAAAGTGGCAGATGCTTTGAGAGGGTATGCCAAAAAGCCGTATGAACTTACAGCCGGTTTGAGTGGGTTCAAATCCAACATTGAAAGTTTAAGCTCGTTGTTGTTGACCTTTGGTGCGCAACCGCTGGAGTTAGATTGTTTGTATTTTGTTCCGGAAGAAACAAAAGTTCCGTCCGGTAAAGCCGGTTTCTGGCAATCGTTGGTATATAGCACCCAAAAGTTTATCGGGTCCTTCTTTAGTGAATATCAGGTCAAGGGCGGAAAGGACACGGTGGAAGTATGGGTGAGCACCGGCCGTGACCAAATGCAAATTATCAGTTCTATGATTAAAGAGTTCACGGCGCAGACGGGCATTAACGTGCGGCTGAGCTTGGTAGATACGGGTGCCACGTTGTTGCAGGCCACTATGGCAGGCAAGGGCCCCGATGCTGCGCTGATGATTGGTTATGAGTACGCTATCGATCTGGCAATGCGCGGTGCATTGATAAACTTAGATTCTGAAGGTTACAACATACGCGAGATGACAGAAGGAACCTTCTCCGAGGCGGCGTGGAAACGGTTTTATTTCAACGGCGGTTATTACGCTATTCCCGAAACGCAGAGTTGGCCGATGTTGTTCTACCGTACCGATATTTTTGAGGAAATGGATTTGGAAGTCCCCAAAACGTGGGACGACTTGTACGAGTTGTTGCGTACCTTGCAAGGGCGGAATATGAACTTTGGTATGACCGAAGCGAGCACGAACGTTTCTGCCAGTATTGATATTTTCCAGTGCTTGCTTTTCCAGCGCGGCGGCAACTTCTACAACAAGGAACTTACCAAAACGCTGCTTGACCAGCCCGAGGCATACGAATCGTTTGAGCAGTGGGCGGAATTTTACTCTAAGTACGGCGTTGATCGTAGTATCGATTTCTTTAACCGTTTCCGTACCGGTGACGTGCCGATTGGTTACTCGGCCTATACTACCTACAACCAGCTGATGGCAGCCGCGCCGGAGTTGCGTGGATTGTGGGCTATGGCGCCGATGCCGGGCATCACCGAAGATAATCACATATCCGCTGCCGGCGGATCCGGTTGTATGTTGCTTTCTGCTGCCGACAAGCGCGGCAGAGCAGAGAGTGCCTACAAATTCCTAACGTGGTGGACGGATACGGAACAGCAAATTCGTTACGGTACCGATTTGGAAGCCACAATGGGTATCGCGGCTCGTCATTCACCCGCCTCAATCGAAGCGTTCCACGCTATGGGCTGGACAGAAGACGAGTTGGAGATTTTGGAAGCCCAACGTGTGCAGACGGACAACGCGTATCAGGTTCCCGGCGACTACTTGTTGCCTCGTTCGCTCACCAGCGCCTTGCGTGCGGCTTTGGACAACGGAGTGGAACCGCGGCGTGCACTTACGCAGTATAACCGCGATATTAACGCGGAAATTACGCGGAAGCGTAAAGAATTCGGTTTGGAATGAGAGGAGGGGACATCATGAAAACACAGAAAAAGGTTGCCAGTTTACGAGCACAGGCGCGGCAAGGATACGCCATTCATTACTTGATGATGAGCCCGTTCCTGCTCACGTTTTTCACGTTTACCATTTTGCCTATTGTGGCATCCATCGTTTTGGCGTTTACGGATTTTAATATGGTGCAAATACCGTCGTTTGTCGGCGCGGACAATTTTGTGCGATTGTTGTTCCAAGACGATGTGTACATTATTTCCCTTAAAAACACGTTGATTATGGCGTTGATGATTGGCCCGATCGGTTACATTTTGAGTTTTGTGGTGGCGTGGCTCATTAACGAGCTCGGCTACCGGTTGCGCGTCATGTATACGTTCTTTATGTATACGCCGGCGTTGTGCGGTGGCGCAGGTGCCATTTGGACGTACATCTTTGCAGCGGATACGCAGGGTTTTCTCAACAACTTCCTGTTAAAACTCGGCATCATCAGCGCTCCGATAGGATGGATAACCGACGTCAAGTACACAATGACGGTTGCGGTGATCGTGGCCATTTGGGGCAGCTTTGGTACGGGCTTCTTGTCGTTCGTTTCCGGTCTGCAGTCCTTGGACCGCACGTTCTTTGAAGCAGCGGCAATCGACGGTTTGCGCAACCGTTGGCAAGAATTGTACTACGTTACCTTCCCGCAGATGAAGGAATTCTTGTTGTTCGGTGCGGTACAATCCATTTCGTCGGCGTTTTCGGTTGCACCGAGCATTACCGGCAACCCCAGTACCGCGTATTCCACGCACACCTTGGTGTTGCACATTGCCGACCACGCGAACACCCGTTACGAAATGGGTTACGCATCGGCTGCCGCCGTGGTACTGTTCTTATTGATGTTTGTTTCGTGGAAGCTGGTAAACAAGTTACTGGCCAAACTTTCGGCGTAAGGGGGGATCGAGATGGGAAAAATTAAAGCGTTTTTCGAAGAGATACATATTAAAAACAGTCGCGTTATCCTGTCCCGTTCCAAAGGAGGAACCTTTGTTATTGCGCTGGTAGTAACGTTAATATCGCTGTTTATGTTGCTGCCGGCAATTTACTCGGTTGTTCAAGCGTTCAAACCGATTGAAGAATTTTTTGCTTACCCTCCCAAGTTTTACGTGGAAAACCCGACTCTTGAAAATTTCAAAATGATTTTGCAGTTGGCAGGGAACCTTTGGGTGCCGTTCAGCCGTTACCTGTTTAACAGTTTGTTGATTACGGTGGTGGGTACCTTCGTTTCGGTGTTTATGTCCACGTTGTCGGCCTACCCGTTGGCAAAAGGACATTTCCCGGGCCGCCAGGCGATTTTCCAAGCCATTGTCTTGGCGATGATGTTTAACGGTGCCGTTACCTCGATGCCTCGTTATTTGATTATTGCCGGATTAGGTATGGTAGATACCTATTGGGCCATTTTACTGCCGGCTATGGCGGGCACAACAG
The DNA here is from genome assembly GCA_045651085.1 of Acutalibacteraceae bacterium. Taxonomy (GTDB): domain Bacteria; phylum Bacillota; class Clostridia; order Oscillospirales; family Acutalibacteraceae; genus RGIG3009. The sequence goes on along the minus strand of JAZRRV010000023.1, from coordinate 6,501 downwards.
GTACGTTCTTAATGCGCCAATTTATGAATACGGCGATTCCGGATTCTACTTTGGAAGCGGCGCGTATTGATGGTGCTAACGAATTTACCGTTTTCGGACGTATTGTTGTACCGAGTGTCCGTGCCGGTTGGATAACGTTGATTATCTTTTCCTTCCAGGGCTTTTGGAACGGCACACAAGGCACCTATATTTACAGCGAAGATTTGAAGACGTTGCCTTCGGTGCTATCCTCTATTGCCGCCGGTGGTATCGCCCGTGCGGGTGCTGCTTCCGCCGTTGCGGTAATTATGATGATTCTCCCTATGATTGTGTTTCTCATTTCTCAGAGTTCCATTACCGAAACGATGTCTCACTCCGGTTTGAAATAAGCGGTCCGACGGTAGCGAAAGAAAGGTGCGTGTTTGCCTATGCCGAAAAAAATATTGGTTGCGTTGTTGGCGGTGGTACTGCTTCTGGCGTGTCCGTTGACTGCGGGCGCGTTGTCAGTGAACTCGGTTCCCTACACAACGTACGACTACAACTTCTACGAGGAATCCATTGCCTCGCCGGCGGGGTACATCCCGGCGAAAAAAATCACGGCGGAAACGCTGGGCTTGGATTTGGAATTTTCTACTCCCACGGATATTTATTACGATAACAACGACAGCATTTATTTGCTGGACAGCGACAACGGTCGCGTTATCGTGCTGGATAAAAACTTCCAACTGAAAACGGTGCTGGATAGTTTTTTGGATAACCAGGGCGAAAAGATGACGTTTGCCGGCGCCGAGGGCTTTACGGTAGGTGAGGACGGGAAATACTACATTGCGGACACGCAGGGTGAACGCATTTTGGTATTTAACCCCGACCGCACGTTGCTGCGTGAAATCTTTGCGCCTGAAGATGAAAAAGAGCTGGAAGAAGGTCTGCCGTTTGACGTAAACAAAGTTATGGTGGACAACCGTAACAATTTATATGCCCTTTCCGGCAGTAACAATATGGGCGCCTTTGTGTTTGACAAAGACGGCAACTACCAGCGTTTCTTTGGCGGAAACAAGGTGGTACAGACCAGTGAAGTGGTTTTGAAATATTTGTTGCGTAACTTCTTAACGCAAGAGCAGTTGGACGGTATGGTTTCCTCCACACCGATTAACCTTGCCAGTTTTGACGTGGACCGCGAAGGGTTTGTGTACACTTCCACAGTTGTTCCCCAGACGAAAAAACTGCCCAAAGGGGTTATCCGCAAATTAAACTACTTGGGCAAAAACATTCTGGATGAACAGATTATCTTCGGCGACTTGGAATGGGACCGTCAAAGCACAGTGAGCACCTCTACCAACTTTGTTGATTTGGACGTGGATGAGCACGGCTTTATCAATATGTTAGACTCCGGCCGCGGCAAGGTGTTTCAATACACCGAGCGAGGCGAGCTGGTGGCCGTGTTTGGGTCTTACGGCACGCAGTTCGGCACGTTCTCCACACCGCAGGCGGTCGAGTCTATCGGTGACCGCGTGTTGGTCGTGGACGCCACCAAAAACTGTGTGTACGTGTTCAAACCCACCTCGTACGGTGCGCGTTACCGTGAAGCTATTCTAAAACTGCAAAACGATGATTTCGATGGCTCGTTAGATGTTTGGCAACAGTTGTTGGCGGAAAACTCCAACAATGCGGACGCGTATTACGGCATTGGCCGTGTGTACGATATGCAGGGCGACTATGCTTCTGCTATGAAATATTACAAATTGGCAGGCGACCGTGCCTCGTATTCCGAGGCGTTCCAAGAATATCGCAACATTTTAATTGAAAAAATGTTTTTGCCCGCGGTCGGCGTTATTATCGCGTTGTTTGTGGTGTTGAAGATTGTAAAACACTTCCGTCGCAAAAAGGTAAAAGCGGTAAGCAACAGCGCGTATTCCAAATTGGAATCCAAATACACCTTCCCGCTGTACACACTCTTCCACCCGATGGACGGTTTCCAACAACTAAAGCCCCGCAAAATCGGGTCTTGGAAAGTGGTATGGGTTTTGTTGGTGGTACTATTCGCGGTGTTCACGCTGGAATACTTTGCCACCGGCTACCTTTTCAATCTTAACCGTGCGGTGGATTACAACTTATTGATTATGTTGCTCAAGACCATTGGCATTGCGCTTTTGTTTATCATTGCCAACTGGGCAATATGCACGTTGTTTAACGGGAATGGTAATCTCAAAGAGATTTCCTGCGTTACGGCCTATAGTTTGGTACCGCTCATTGTGGCTATGTTGTTCAAGGTCGTGGCTTCTAACTTCCTCAGCATGTCGGAAGGCGCCATAATGAACATTTTCTTGGTACTCGGTATTCTTTGGACGGTGTTGTTGTTGCTGTGCGGTCTGAGTTGTATTCACGAATACACGATGACCCAATCGGTATTCTCCGCTATCGCTACCGTGTTGGGCATGGCGGTTATCGTATTCCTGATAATTATGTTCTTTAGCTTAATGCAACAGACCGTCAGTTTTGTACAGTCCATTATAACGGAAATTGCTACCCGCTGATAACAGAGAGGAGAGATGAACAAATGAATACAAGAAAACTTCTTCGGTTCGTTCTGTGCACAGTCCTCTCGGTGGCGTTATTGCTTACGATGAGCGGCGCAGTTTTGGCAGAGGAGGACTGGACGTATGACGATACGACGGTAACCGACGAAGAGGAGACGACGGTACGGTCGTATGAACAAGTTGCCCAGAGCGGCAATCTTACGATGTTTGCCGAAAAAGAGACCGGTGAATTCTATTTGAAGGATTCGGCTTCGGGCAAACAGTGGCACAGCACGCCCGCGGACGTGGAGCAGGACGAACTGACCAAGGGCTTACAGAGAACCAACATCCGTTCTCAGATTTTAATAAGTTACGTAAACCGTGAGGAAATGGCACTTGCCGAGTACGCTATAGACGCGAACAATGCATCGGATGCGACTACCAAAGTAGAAACCATTGCCAACGGTATTCGCGTAACGTATGTGTTCGATTTCCTGGGTTTTGAAATCCCGGCAGAGTACACCTTGCGGGACGGTAAATTCTTTGCCGTCATCGACCCCGACGACATTAAAGAAACTGCCGAGTACATCCTGGTTGACATCAATTTGTTGCCGGTACTCGGTGCCGGAAACTGGGCGCAAGAGGGCTACTTATTTGTGCCGGATGGGAGCGGTGCGCTGGTAGAGTTTAATAACGGCGTTCAACTGGCAAGCAATTACGAAGCCATGGTATACGGTGAGGAAATGGCATTTGCTCCCGAAAAATTCATTACCTATAGCGAAGCGATTCGTTTGCCGGTGTTCGGCACCGTTACCAACGGCAGCGCACTCATGGGCGTTATCACACAGGGTGATGCTGCAGCTTCCATTACGGTTATTAACGGAAACGAGCGGTGCGGTTACAACGCCATCAGTTCGATTTTCCACTATCGCACAATGCAATCGCAGTATAACCTGTTCAACAAGCGGAAAGTAAACTTGGTGGCAGAACTCCCGTATCGACTGGATAATTACGAAGTATGCTACTCCACGCTGAACGGAGAAGATGCCAATTATATCGGCATGGCAAACGCCTATCGCGAATATCTGATTCAGGAAAAGGGCCTTACTAAAAAGGATACGACTCCCACGTTCCACTTGGATGCGATTGGCGCTTTCGAGCAAGACGCTACGTTCCTCGGCATCATTCCTTATACCAAAAAGGTTGCGATGACCACTTACGAGGAATGTGAAGAGATTTTAGCCGGCCTGAAAGCCGCAGGAATTACCAACATCTCCTTGCGGTATAAGGGTTGGAGCCATAACGGCTTAAAGAACGTGAAAATCCCTAAAGCCGCCACCCCGTTAAGTGCTTTGGGCGGAAAGAAAGGATTTGCCTCGTTGCAGGAATACACGAAGGCCGAGGGAATCAATTTCACTCCGGACGTTGACTTGCTCACGTTCCAGAAGAACGGCAACGGCGTTTCCATCCGTAACAGTTCCATCCGCACGGTGTTTGGTAAAACCGTGTATCACTCGGAATACATCCTTTCCAACTACGTTACGCGGCTGGGCACGAACGTTACTGCCATCCTCAGCCCGGAACAGATTGGCACGGTTAGCCAGCGGTATTTGCAAACCTTGCAAAAGCAAAACATTTCCAATGTGAGCTTGAGCAATTTGGGGCAATACTGCTACACCAACTACTACGAAAAGAACCGGCAAGAGCGCGCGATGTTCCCCCCCTACGTTGAAAATGCGTTGAAAGAATATCGCGAGGCGGGCATTCGCATGACGTTTGACGGCGGCAACGCTTACGTATTGCCGTATGCCGACTTAATTACCAACGTACCTACGAATTCCAGTGGTTACGATATTTTCTCGCAGGATGTACCGTTCTACCAAGCGGTGTTGCACGGCTACGTGCCGTACACAACGGAATCTATCCCGCAGTCGGCGGACCCGGCGTTGACCTACTTGGCAGCCGTGGAGAGCGGAAGCGAATTGCTGTACATCGGCTTCCACGAAGAATCCGCAGTACTGTTTGACACAAGTTACACCAACCTTTACGGTTCCACGTGGACGTTGTGGAAAGACGAAGCAGCACAATATTATAAAGAATACATGCCGCTTCTCACCAAAGTACACGACCAAACGATAACAGAGCATCGGCAAGTGGAGGACGGGGTCTTCGTCACCGGTTACGCCAACGGCGTGAGCATTGCCGTGAACTATACCGATGCGGACGTCACGGTAGAAGGTAACACCGTACCCGCCAAGGGTATTTGCGAGTGGAAGGAGGGGGCCGTATGAAAAACAAAAAATTCCGCTTATCGCTGACACAGCGGCAAGCAATGACAGGGCGAATGTTCGTATTGCCCTTCTACATCGGCTTTTTATTCTTCTTTGTCGGTCAGTTGGTGCGGTCCATCACATTCTGCTTTAATGACGTAGTGTTTGACCCGGTAAACGGCATAAGCACCTCGTTTGTTGGAATCGAAAACTTCGACTACATTTTCACAAAGGACGCCAACTACACTACCAAACTGGTTTCTTCGCTCACGCAGTTGGCATGGCAGGTTCCCGTTATCGTAGTTGCCAGTTTGTTTATTGCCATCATTTTGAAATCCAAATTCATCGGTCGAACCTTTGTGCGTGCCGTTTGCTTTTTGCCCGTGGTGTTGGCAGGCGGTATCGTTATGAGCATTGTTCAGGGCGACACGGTCTCCGCCAGCGTAATGAGCGGTAATATGGTATCCTCCGGTTCGGTAGTCAGCACCGATGCCTTACAGGATTTGCTGGTCAATATGGGTCTTGGCGAGGAGATTACCAACTTCATCAACACCATTTATGAAAACCTGTTTGGTGTGCTGTGGTCGTCCGGCGTACAGATAATTATCTTTTTGGCGGCATTGCAGAGTATCCCGACCTCGTTGTACGAGGCATCGGCGATTGAAGGTGCTACGGCATGGGAAGATTTCTGGAAAATCACTATTCCTATGATTGGCCCGATGATTATGTTGAACATATTCTACACCATTATCGACAGCGGCTTAAGCACCAGCAACGCCATTATGGAAAAAGTGCTTGTGGAATATAACAACCTCAATTTGGACTTGTCCGCAGCAATGGGTTGGATATATTTTGTGGTGATTGCGGTTGTGCTGATTATTGTTGCGTTAGCGTTCCGCAAAGTCAACGTAAAATCGTAAGGAGGTGTCTGTCATGACCGGTACAAAAATGCAAAAACCCACCGCAATGGTTGTTCGCCGCCGTGCACAGAGCTTCTTGGTTGCGCTTTTACGCACGTGCTTTTTGCTGGGGCTGTGTTATCTGTTCCTATTCCCCATTTTTTATTTGTTACTGCAAACGTTTTCCGACCCGGAATCGCTCAGCAACCCCAACGTGGTATGGATTCCGCTGAAATGGACGTTTGAAAACGTAAAGTACGCGATTGAAAAAATCCACTTCTGGCCGTCGCTGAGCATTAGTTTACAGCACGCCGTATTCGGCACGCTGGCATCGCTGGTTTCTTGCTCGCTGGTGGGTTACGGGTTTGCGCGGTACAACTTTGCGGAAAAAGGCATCGCCTTTATGCTGGTGGTTCTCACCATTGTTGTTCCGCCGCAAACGTTGCTCATTACACAGTTCTTGCAATTCCAAGCGTTCGATTTTGGCGGAATACTCAGCTTGTTCGGTGTGCAAATCAACCTGCTCAGCACCCCGTGGGTGCTGGTTCTGCCCGCCCTGTTCGGGTGTGGTCTGCGCAACGGGTTGTTCATTTTCATCTTCCGTCAATTTTTCCTCGGCTTACCGAAAGACTTGGAAGAAGCCGCATGGGTGGACGGGTGCAACCCCCTGCGCACCTATATGAGCATCATTCTTCCCAGTTCCGGCCCCGGTATTATCACCGTAACGCTGTTCTCGTTCGTGTGGCACTGGAACGACTATTACGCTTCCACCATGCTCTACAACACCGAGATTAAGGCGCTGGTACCAATGCTGAAAGCCACAATGAGTGCCCTGCT
>JAZRRV010000022.1:0-16607 GCA_045651085.1 Acutalibacteraceae bacterium | reverse complement strand
ACCGGTATTCACAGCGGCGACTCCATTAGCGTGTATCCGCCGTTCAGTATCTCCGACCGTGTCAAAGGCATTTTACTGCAATATGCCAAAAAGTTGGGATTGGGCATTGGTATTGTGGGACTGTATAACATTCAGTTTATTGTGGACGAGCACGACGATGTGTATATCATTGAGGTGAACCCGCGTTCTTCCCGCACGGTGCCGTTCCTTTCCAAAGCTACGGGGTATAGTTTGGCGGACATTGCCACCGAGGTTATCTTGGGCAAGAGTTTGAAAGAACTGGGCATTTTTGATATTTACCCCAACGAAAAGAAGCGCTGGTATGTGAAGGTGCCGGTGTTCTCGTTTAACAAGATTCGCGGGTTAGATGCCTATCTCTCGCCCGAAATGAAATCCACCGGCGAGGCGATTGGCTACGACGACCAGTTTAACCGTGCACTGTACAAGGCGTTGCAGGCGTCGGGTATGCACCTGCAAAACTACGGCACGGTGTTTGCCACCATTGCCGACAAGGACAAGGAAGAGGCGTTGCCGCTGATTCGTCGGTTCTACAATTTGGGCTTTAACATTCAGGCAACCGAAGGCACGGCGAATTTCCTGAAGCAAAACGGAATTCGCACCCACGTGTTGCGTAAAATCGGTGAGGACAGCGACGAAATTCCTGAGGCACTGCGGCAGGGGCACATTGCGTATGTGATTAACACCCGCGACATTGGCTCGGCGGGTCAGGCGAGCGACGGATACCAAATTCGCCGTTTTGCCACCGAAAACAACGTGACCATTTTTACCGCACTGGATACGGTGCGGGTGTTGTTGGACGTGTTGGAGGAAACCACGCAGACCATTTCCACCATTGATGCCTAAGCGCAGAAAAAGTGAGGAAGCAGGAATGAAACAAGGGTTGTTTACCATTGCGGAACACGTGCCGCTGACCGAAACAGTGTGGCGTATGCGGTTGGAGGGCGATGTGTCTGCCATTACCGCCGCGGGGCAATTCATTAACATTCAGTTGGATGGTTTGTTTTTGCGTCGCCCCATTTCGGTGTGTGACTGGGATGAAAATTCCGTTACCATTATTTACAAAGTGGTGGGCAAAGGCACGCGGCAAATGAGCCGTATGGCCGTGGGGGACACACTGGACGTGCTTACCGGTTTGGGCAACGGATATACGTTGGACAAAGCGGGCGAGCGGCCGTTGCTGCTTGGCGGCGGCGTGGGTGTTCCGCCGTTGTACCGCTTGGCAAAGGAATTGATTGCCGACGGGCGGCAAGTAGCCGTGGTGTTGGGGTTTAACACCAAAGCCGAAGTGTTTTACGAAGAGGAGTTCCGCGCACTGGGGGCGCAGGTTACCGTTACCACGGCGGACGGGTCGCACGGGGTGCGCGGGTTTGTGACCGACGCGTTACCGAGCGAGTATACCTACGTGTATACGTGCGGGCCGGAGCCGATGTTGAAAGCGGTGTACGCCGCGAGTACAACCGGTGGGCAGTTTAGTTTTGAGGAACGAATGGGTTGCGGGTTTGGTGCGTGTATGGGATGCTCCTGCAAAACCATTACCGGCAACAAACGCATTTGCAAGGAAGGACCGGTACTGCAAAAGGAGGAGATTTTGTGGGAGCGTTAAGTACAACTTTGTGCGGTATTACGCTGGACAATCCCGTGATTCCCGCCAGCGGTACGTTTGGTTTTGGCTACGAGTTTGCGGAATTGTACGACATTAACGTGCTGGGCACGTTCTCGTTTAAGGGGACCACGCTGGAACCGCGGTTTGGCAATCCCACGCCCCGCATTGCGGAGTGTACGGCGGGGATGATTAACGCGGTGGGGTTGCAAAACCCCGGCGTGGAGGCGGTTATTAACAACGAACTGCCGCGTCTGGCGGCTTGTTTTCATAAACCGGTGATGGCGAACGTGAGCGGATTTTCGGTGGAGGAATACACCGAGACGTGTCGGCGGTTGGATGCTTGTGAGCAGGTGGGCTGGTTGGAAGTGAACGTGAGTTGTCCCAACGTGCACGGCGGCGGAATGAGTTTTGGTACGTCGCCGGAAGCCGCGGCGCAGGTGACGGCGGCGGTTAAAAAGGTAACGACCAAACCGGTGATTATAAAACTTTCGCCCAACGTGACGGATATTGTTGCCATTGCCAAAGCGTGCGAGGCGGCTGGCGCCGACGGGATTAGTTTGATTAACACCTTGTTGGGAATGCGCATTGATTTGCGCACGCGCCGCCCTGTGATTGCTAACACCATGGGCGGATTTTCGGGCAGTGCTATTTTTCCGGTGGCGGTGCGTATGGTGTATCAGGTGGCACGTGCGGTGAACATTCCCGTGGTGGGGATGGGCGGCGTGAGCAGTGCCGAGGACGTGATTGAAATGATGCTGGCGGGCGCTACTGCCGTGCAGGTAGGTGCCGCCAACTTGGTAGACCCGTTTGCGTGCAAGCGCATTATTGAGGAATTACCGACGGTGATGCAGACGTATGGCATTGACCGTTTGGAAGATGTGATAGGGGGAGTTAAGTAATGGGTAAGGACGTTATTGTTGCTTGCGATTTTGCGAGTGCTGAGCAAGTATTTGCGTTTTTGGACAAGTTTACCGACAAAAAACCGTTTGTTAAAATTGGTATGGAGTTGTTCTACGCGGAAGGGCCGCAGATTGTGCGCGAGATTAAGCGCCGCGGGCATAAAATCTTTTTGGATTTGAAACTGCACGACATTCCCAACACGGTGAAAAAGTCGATGGCGGTGTTGTCGCGTTTGGACGTGGATATGACCAACCTGCACGCCGCGGGTACGGTGAGTATGATGGAAGCCGCGCTGGAAGGGCTGACCCGCCCGGACGGTACGCGCCCGTTGCTGATTGCGGTAACGCAACTGACCTCCACCGACCAGCAACGTATGGAAAGCGATTTGCTTATCCGTGAGCCGATAGACAAGGTGGTAATGCACTATGCCCACAATGCCAAAACGGCGGGGTTGGACGGCGTGGTGTGCTCGCCGCTGGAAGCGGGCGCGGTACATACCGTGTGCGGCAACGGCTTTTTAACCGTAACGCCCGGTGTGCGTTTTGCGGATGGCGACGTGGGCGACCAAAAGCGGGTAATGACTCCGGCGCAGGCGAAGGAAATCGGGTCAGACTACATTGTGGTGGGCCGCCCCATTACGGCGGCGCAAGACCCCGTGGCGGCGTATGAACGCTGCGTGGCGGAGTTTGTGGACTAACGAAAGCGAGAAGGAGACAGAACGATGGAAAGCTACAAAAGAGAGTTTATTCAGTTTCTGGAAGGTGCCGGCGTGCTGAAGTTTGGTGACTTTACGGCAAAAAGCGGCCGCAAAATCCCGTACTTTATTAACGCGGGGGATATTAAAACGGGCGACCAAATTTGCAAACTGGGCGAGTTTTACGCCAAAGCGTATTTGGAAAAGCTGGGCAACCAAAAAGCGGTGTTGTACGGCCCTGCCTATAAGGGGATTCCCATTGCGGTGTCGGCGGCAGCGGCGTTATCCAGACAAGGGCTGGACGTTCCGTTTTTCTTTAACCGCAAAGAGGAAAAGGACCACGGCGAAGGCGGCGTGTTTGTGGGTTACAAACCGCAGGCCGGCGAGCAAGTGGTGATTGTGGAGGACGTGATTACCGCCGGTACCGCGATTCGCGAGAGTATGGCGATTTTGTCCGCGTTGCCGGACGTGAAAGTGGCGGCGGTGTTTGTGATGGTGGACCGCAAGGAAAAAGGACAAACCGAGCGTTCCGCCATGGCCGAAGTGGGTGATGAGTACGGGTTCCCGGTATATTCGGTGGTGGATGTGTACGACATTATTGCCTATTTGGAAGAGGACGAAAAAAACGCCGAAAACGTGCAGCGTATTCGTGACTATTTGGCGGTTAACGGCGCCAAGGATTAACAAAGAAAGGCGGTTTGCGTTATGCGTAGTCTGATTGATATTTGCGATTTATCCACGCAGGAGTTGGACGAACTGATGCATACGGCGTGCGACATTATTGCCCATCCCGAGGCGTATGCCGAGCGGTGCCGCGGCAAGAAATTGGCCTCGCTGTTTTTTGAACCGTCCACCCGTACGCGGTTGAGTTTTGAGGCCGCTATGCTGGAACTGGGCGGAAGTGTGCTTGGCTTTTCGGAGGCAAGCAGTTCCTCTACCGCCAAAGGCGAAAGCGTGGCGGATACTGCCCGCACGGTGGGGTGCTATGCGGATATCATCGCGATGCGCCACCCGCGTGAGGGCGCGCCGCTGGTGGCGGCACAAAACGCCGGTATCCCGGTGATTAATGCGGGCGACGGCGGGCATTGCCATCCTACCCAAACGCTGGCGGATTTGCTTACCATTTATCGCAAAAAAGGGCGCCTTGACAACTTAACCATTGGGTTTTGCGGTGATTTGAAATACGGCCGCACCGTTCACTCGCTGATTGCGGCGCTGGCGCGTTACGAGGGCATTCGATTGGTGCTGATTTCGCCGCCGGAACTGCGCTTGCCGGGGCACGTTACTTGGGGTGTGCTGGAACGCAGCAAAATGGTTGCGGAGGAGATTGACACGCTGGAGGAGGCGTTGCCGAAACTGGACGTGTTGTATATGACGCGTGTTCAGCGGGAACGGTTTGACGACCCGGCGGAATACGAGCGGCTGAAAGACCGGTATATCTTAACACCCGACAAACTGACGTATGCCGGGCCGGAGATGAGCATTTTGCATCCGTTGCCCCGCGTGAACGAAATTAGCGTGGCGGTGGACCGCGACCCGCGCGCTTGCTATTTTGAGCAAGTGCTGAACGGCAAGTATATGCGTATGGCACTTATTTTGAAATTGCTTGCCGAGACCGAACAGGAGAACGAAACTCCGCTCGAAACGGTGGGGGCGGAAAGCGGGCTGCATTGCTGCAATCCGCGGTGTATTACCGCGGTGGAGCAAGAGTTGGAACCCGCATTTCGCCTGACCGACAAAGCGGCGAACATTCACCGCTGTGTGTACTGCGAAGCCCGTGCTGTGAAACGCTAAAAAACGCCAAAATGCGCGGTGTTTTCCTTGACAGTGGGGTGCCGACGTGGTATAATAATTTACGGTAAAATGAATACGCATTTCCTGCGACTGACGGATTTGTGGAGCACCACAGTGGAGCAGGAATCCCCCCTTTTTTTGCCGACCGTCTGGGCGCATTTGCTTGCAACGAGTAAGTGCGCTCTTTTTTGTTTATAAGGAGGCAGTTTTATGAAAAAAGTAGGCATTGTTATGGGAAGCGACAGCGACCTGCCCATTGTGCGCAAAGCGATGGATATGCTCGCGTCGCTTGGTATTCCGTATGAAGCGCACGTGTATTCCGCGCATCGCACGCCGGTGGAAGCGCGGGATTTTGCTTTGAATGCGCGCGCAAACGGGTTTGGCGCCATTATTGCCGCGGCGGGTATGGCGGCGCATTTGGCGGGCGCCATTGCGGCGAATACCACCTTGCCGGTGGTGGGGATTCCGTGCCAATCCTCGGTGCTGGACGGCATGGACGCGCTGCTGGCTACCGTGCAAATGCCGACGGGTATTCCGGTGGCCACGGTGGCGGTAAACGGCGGCGCTAACGCGGCGTTGTTGTGTGCACAAATTTTGGCGGTAGAGGATGCGGCGTTGGCGGCAAAGTTGGATGCCAAACGCGCTGAGGATGCTCGTAAAGTGTTGGAAAAAGATGCGGCGCTGAACGCCGCGCAGTGATACTAAAAGCAAGGGAGAAGAAACCATGAAAAGTCACAGCGAAAGTTACGCGGCGGCGGGCGTGGATATTACCGCCGGCTACAAAGCCGTGGAGTTAATGAAGCAGCACATTGCCAAAACCATGACCGCCGGTGTTTGCTCCGACGTGGGCGGTTTTGGCGGTTTGTTTGAGTTGGATTTAACGGGCATTACCCGCCCGGTGTTGGTGAGTGGTACCGACGGCGTTGGCACCAAACTCAAGATTGCCTTTTTAATGGACAAGCACGACACGGTGGGCATTGACTGTGTGGCGATGTGCGTAAACGACATTATTTGTGCCGGTGCCAAGCCGCTGTTCTTCTTGGATTATATTGCTTGCGGTAAAAACATTCCCGAGCGCATTGCGGATATTGTTAAAGGCGTGGCGGACGGTTGCGTGCAGGCGGGGGCGGCGCTGATTGGCGGCGAAACCGCGGAAATGCCCGGTTTTTATCCCGTGGACGAATACGATTTGGCGGGGTATTGCACCGGTGTGGTGGACCGTGCGCGCATTATTGATAACAAGACGATGCAAGCGGGAGACGTGGTTATTGCTTTGCCGTCCAGTGGCGTACATTCCAACGGTTTTTCGTTGGTGCGCAAGGTGTTGGATGTGGAAAACGCCGACCTGAAAACCCCGCTGGAAGCGTTGGGTGGCAAATCGGTGGGCGAAACGTTGCTGACCCCCACCCGTATTTATGTAAAGCCGGTGCTGGCGTTGCTGGAACAGGTGGCGGTGCGGGGTATTTCGCACATTACGGGCGGCGGTTTTTACGAGAATATTCCGCGCAGCATTCCCGAAGGATTGGGTGCCCGCATTAACAAGGAAGCGGTGCGTATTCTCCCCATTTTTGATTTGATTGCCAAAACCGGCAACATCAGCGAGCGCGATATGTTCAACACGTTTAATATGGGTGTGGGCATGAGCATTGTGGTGCCGGCAGACGAGGCGGATAAAGCATTGGCAATTCTCCGCGACCAAGGCGAGGATGCGTATGTCATTGGTGAGATTATCCGCTCCGACGATAAGGTGATTTTATGAGTCGGGCGCGAATCGCGGTGCTGGTGTCGGGCGGCGGCACCAACCTGCAAGCCCTGATTAACGCCGAGCGGCGGGGCGAATTGGCAGACGGTACCATTGCCGTGGTGATTGCCAACCGTGCCGATGCGTATGCGCTGGAACGCGCGCGCCGCGCGGGCATTGCTACCGAAGTGGTGCTGAAAAAGGATTGCGGCTCGGCCGAAGCGTTTGAAGCGCGGCTGCACGCACTGTTGGCACAATACGGCATTGATATTATTGTGTTAGCGGGCTTTATGTCCATTTTGAGCGAGTCGTTCACCGGTGCGTATCCGCGGCGCATTATTAACGTGCATCCCTCGTTGATTCCCGCGTTTTGCGGCAAGGGGTATTACGGCTTAAAGGTGCACGAAGCGGCGCTGGCGTACGGCGTGAAGGTGACGGGCGCAACGGTGCATTTTGTGAACGAGATACCCGACGGTGGCGAGATTATTTTGCAAAAAGCGGTATCTATTTTACCGAACGACACGCCCGAAACGTTGCAAAAGCGCGTGATGCGCTTGGCGGAATGGAAAATTTTGCCCGCTGCGGTGCAAAAGGTGTGCCGCGAACTGAGTGAAACAGAAAGGTGAGGAAAACACAATGGCATTGTACGATTTAAGCACGTTGTTGGCAGAGAACACCTATCCCGGCCGCGGGATTGTGATTGGCAAATCTGCCGACGGGAAAAACGCAATGATTGCTTACTTTATTATGGGGCGCAGCGAAAACAGCCGCAACCGCGTGTTTGAGCGGTTTGAGGGCGGTATGCGCACCAAGGCGTTTGACGAATCCAAACTCTCTGACCCCAGTTTGATTATCTACAACCCCTATTTGAGCGCCGAGGGTGGCAACGTGGATATTATTACCAACGGCGACCAGACGAATACAATCTACGATTTTATCGGCGGCGAAGCCGGTGTGGCGCACGGCTTTGAAGAGGCGCTGCACACGCGCGAGTTTGAGCCGGACGCCCCCAACTTTACCCCCCGCATTTCGGGTATTTGCTATTACGATTTCCCCTGTGCGGCGTTTACGTATAAGTTGTCCATTCTGAAATCGGCAAACGGCCGACCCGAAGCGTGCAACCGCTATTTTTACGATTACATGCCGGAGAATGGTATCGGCCATTTTATTCACACCTACAAGTGTGACGGCAACCCCATTCCCTCGTTTTACGGCGAACCCGAAGAAGTGGCGTTGCCGGGCACTGCCGAAGAATTGGCGGAACTGGTGTGGAGCAACTTGAACGAGGACAATAAAGTATCGTTATTTGTGCGGTGTGTGCCGCTGGACGGAAGCGAACCGACCGAATTGATTATGAACAAAAACGTGTAAGAGGTGGCAGAAATGAAAGAATTTGAACTGAAATACGGGTGCAACCCCAACCAAAAACCGGCAAAGATTTTTATGAACGACGGCTCGGACCTGCCGATTGAAATTCTGAACGGCCGCCCCGGCTTTATTAACTTTTTGGATGCGTTTAACAGTTGGCAGTTGGTAAAAGAGCTGAAAGAGGCGCTGGGTATGCCGGCGGTTACCTCGTTTAAGCACGTGAGCCCCACCTCCGCGGCGGTGGGTATTCCGCTTTCGGATAAACTGAAAAAAGCGTGTTTTGTGGACGATGTTCCCGAACTGGATGCCTCGCCGCTGGCGTGTGCCTATGCCCGTGCGCGCGGCACCGACCGTATGTGCTCGTTTGGCGATTGGGTGGCGCTTTCCGATGTGTGCGACGTGACCACAGCACGGTTGATTGCACGCGAAGTATCCGACGGCGTGATTGCCCCCGGTTATGAGCCGGAAGCGCTGGAAATTTTGAAGAAAAAGCGCAAGGGCGGCTACAACGTGGTGCGCATTGACCCCGATTACGTGCCGCAAGAAATTGAGCACAAGCAGGTGTACGGCATCACCTTTGAGCAGGGCCGCAACAACTTCCGCATTGACAGCGAGTTGCTTGCCAACCGCGTAACGGTTAATAAGGAACTGCCTGAGAGTGCCGAGCGCGACCTTATTATAGCGCTCATTACCTTGAAATACACCCAGTCCAACTCCGTGTGCTACGCGGTGGACGGTCAGGCGATTGGCGTGGGCGCGGGGCAGCAGTCTCGTATTCACTGCACGCGTTTGGCGGGCGGCAAGGCGGACACGTGGTTCTTGCGCCAGCACGACAAGGTATTGGCGTTGCCGTTCCGTGCTGACTTGGGTCGTCCCGAACGTGATAACGTAATTGACGGATACATTAACCGCAACGAGGAAGACGTATGCGCCGACGGCAACTGGCAAAAATATTTCACCTGCCAGCCCGAACCGCTCACGGATGCGGAGATTCGCGCGTATTTGGACACGATAGACGGCGTGGCGCTGGGTTCGGATGCGTTCTTCCCGTTTAGCGATAACATTGAACGTGCTCGCCGCAGCGGTGTGCGTTACGTGGCGGAACCGGGTGGTTCGATTCGTGACGATGCGGTGATTGCTTGCTGTGACAAGTACGATATGACCTGTGCCTTCACCGGTATGCGTCTGTTCCACCACTAATATAACACGGCGGGGAGGCCTCGCAAGTGAAACTGATGGTAGTCGGCGGTGGCGGCCGAGAACACGCCATTATTCGCAAACTGCGGGAAAACCCTACCGTTACCGAAATTTTTGCGTTACCGGGTAACGGGGGTATGGCGGCGGATGCCACCTGTGTGGATATTGCCGCCAAGGATATTGACGGTATTGTTCGGTTTGCCGTGGACAACGCGGTGGACTACGCCGTGGTTGCACCGGATGACCCGCTGGTGTTGGGCGCGGTGGATGCGTTGGAGGCAGAGGGGATTCCTTGTTTTGGTCCGCGCGCCGATGCCGCAATGATTGAGGGGAGCAAGGTGTTCTCCAAGGAACTGATGAAAAAATACGGCATTCCTACCGCCGCGTACGCGGTGTTTGAGCAGTTGGATGCTGCGCTGGCGTATTTGGATACGGCGCCTGTTCCCACGGTGATTAAGGCGGACGGGTTGGCGCTGGGCAAGGGCGTGGTGATTGCTCAAACGCGTGAGGAAGCCAAGAACGCGGTGCGCTCGATGATGCAGGACAAAGTGTTTGGCGCGAGCGGCGACCGCGTGGTGATTGAGGAATTTTTGACCGGACCGGAAGTGTCGGTGTTGGCGTTTACCGACGGTGAGACGTTGGTGCCGATGGTATCTTCTATGGACCACAAGCGGGCAGGAGATAACGACACCGGACTCAATACCGGCGGTATGGGTACCGTGGCGCCCAACCCCTATTACACGCCGGCCATTGCCGCGCAGTGTATGGAAACCATTTTTATGCCCACCGTGCGTGCGATGAACGCGGAAGGGCGCACCTTCAAGGGATGTTTGTATTTTGGGCTGATGCTCACGCCGAACGGCCCGAAGGTGATTGAATATAACTGCCGTTTTGGTGACCCCGAAACGCAGGTGGTGTTACCGCTGTTGGAAAGCGATTTGCTTACCGTGATGCAGGCGGTGACCAACGGCACTTTGGCGCAGACAGAAGTGACGTTCCGCGACGGCAGTGCGTGCTGTGTCATTTTAGCATCGGCGGGTTACCCCGCCGCGTACGAAAAAGGGTTGCCGCTTACCATTCCTGCGGATACCGCGCCGCACACTTATGTGGCGGGGGCTCAGGTGAAGGACGGCACGTTGGTGACCAACGGCGGGCGCGTGTTGGGCGTAACAGCGGTGGAAGATACGCTGGGGGCCGCAGTACGTGAGGCGTACCGTTTGGCGGATACCGTTTCGTTCGGGAATAAATACTACCGCCGAGACATCGGCGCCAAGGCATTGAAAGCAACGGAGGGTAAGTAATGGTATATCGGGTATTTTCAGAAAAAAAGCGAGAATTGGCAAACGAGGCCAAGGCGTTGTTGGCGGATGTGCGCGGTTTGCTGGGCATTGCTTCGCTTACCGACGTGCGCGTGATTAACCGCTACGATGTACAAAACATTACCGCCGATTTATTTGAGCGGGCAAAAACGACCGTGTTTTCCGAACCGCAGTTGGATATGGTTTCGGAGGAGGTTGACCTTGCGGGTGCTACCGCATTTGCGGTGGAATATCTGCCGGGGCAATTTGACCAACGCGCGGATTCGGCGGCACAGTGTATTCAAATTTTGTCGCAGGGGGACCGCCCCATGGTGCGCACGGCAAAAGTGTACGCCTTGTACGGCACGCTGACCGATGCCGAGTTGGCGGAGATTAAAAAATACGTAATTAACCCGGTGGAAGCGCGCGAAGCGGGGTTGGACAAGCCGAGCACGCTGGAGATGGAATATACCGTACCTACCGAGGTGGCCACGCTTGACGGCTTTATTGAGCTGGACCGCGAGGGTTTGGAGCAGTTTATTGCACAGTACGGTTTGGCAATGGATGCGGACGATATTGCTTTTTGTCAGGCGTATTTCCGCACGGAACAGCGTGACCCCACCATTACCGAAATTCGGATGATTGATACGTACTGGTCGGACCATTGCCGTCACACCACGTTCCAAACGGTGATTGATGAGGTGCGTTTTGAGGACGACCTGTTACAAGCGGCTTACGATGAGTATTTGGCCGTGCGCCGCGAATTGGGGCGCGACAAGCCCATTTGTTTAATGGATATTGCCACACTCGCGGTAAAATGGTTGCGCAAAAACGGCAAACTGGAAAAACTGGATGAATCGGAAGAAATTAACGCCTGTACGGTAAAAATTGAGATTGAGGTGGACGGCAAACCAGAACCGTGGTTGTTGTTGTTTAAGAACGAAACGCACAATCACCCCACCGAAATTGAGCCGTTTGGCGGCGCGGCAACTTGCATTGGCGGTGCCATTCGCGACCCGTTATCGGGCCGTTCCTACGTGTATGGTGCGATGCGCGTAACCGGCGCGGCGGACCCGCTGAAACCCGTGGCAGAGACCATTCCCGGTAAACTGCCGCAACGCAAGATTGTTACCACCGCCGCTGCGGGCTATGCTTCTTACGGCAACCAAATTGGGTTGGCAACCGGCATTGTGGATGAATTGTATCACGACGGGTATGCCGCGAAGCGCATGGAAATTGGCGCCGTGATTGCGGCGGCTCCGGCCGCTAACGTGCGGCGGGAATGTCCCGCGCCCGGTGACGTAGTGGTGTTGCTCGGCGGCAGTACCGGCCGCGATGGCATTGGCGGTGCGACGGGTTCTTCCAAAGCGCACGACGTTCATTCGGTGGAGACGTGCGGCGCGGAAGTGCAAAAAGGCAACGCGCCGGAAGAGAGAAAATTGCAACGCTTGTTCCGCAACCCCACGGCGTGCCGTATGATTAAGCGGTGCAACGATTTTGGCGCGGGCGGCGTTTCGGTAGCCATTGGCGAATTGGCGGACGGGTTGGAAATTGACCTGAACGCTGTGCCGAAAAAATACGAAGGACTGGACGGCACGGAACTGGCTATCAGCGAATCGCAGGAGCGTATGGCCGTGGTGGTGGAAGCGAAGGACGTGGAAGCGTTTTTGGCGTTGGCCGCTACCGAAAACCTGCAAGCGTGCCCCGTGGCTGTGGTACGCGCCGAACCGCGGTTGGTAATGAACTGGAACGGCAAGCGCATTGTGGATATTAGCCGTGAGTTCTTAAATTCCAACGGTGCGGAAAAGCACATTGTGATTACTCCCGAAAAATCCGTTACACCGAACCGTGCGGTAAGCGGTGGGTTTACGGAAAATTATACCGCGCTGGCGGCAGACCTGAACATTTGCTCCAAGCGCGGGCTTTCGGAGCGGTTTGACTCCACCATTGGTGCCGGCACGGTGTTAATGCCCTTTGGCGGCAAGCACCAACTCACGCCCATTCAGGCAATGGTGCAAAAGGTTTCGGTAGAGCAGGGACATACCGACGATTGCTCGTTTATGTCGTGGGGGTACAATCCCTTTGTGGCGGAGCAAAGCCCGTTCCACGGTGCCTATTTGGCGGTGGTGGAATCGGTATGTAAACTGATAGCGACCGGTGCTTCGTTTGAAGACGTGTACTTGACATTCCAAGAGTATTTTGAACGCCCCGGTAAAGACGGCAAGCGTTGGGGCAAGCCGCTGGCGGCGTTGCTCGGTGCTTTCCGCGCTCAGCGGGAATTGGGCATTGGCTCCATTGGCGGCAAGGACTCGATGAGCGGCTCGTTTGAGGATTTGGACGTACCGCCCACGCTGGTTTCGTTTGCGGTGACGACCGGCAAGGTGACCGACGTTATCTCGCCGGAATTTAAGCAGGCGGGGCATCGCGTGGTGTTGCTCACGCCCGCGTATGACCAAAACGGGTTGCCGGAAACCGCTTCGCTTTTGGCCGTGTTTGCGCTGGTTACCTCGTTGCAACGCGCCGGCAAGGTGTATGCGAGTTACACGCTCGGTATGGGCGGCGTGGCCGAAGCCGTTATGAAAATGGGTTTTGGTAACGGGCTGGGATTTGCCTATAACGACGCGTTGTCGGTGGAAGAGTTGTTCGGTTATCGGTACGGCTCGTTCTTGTTGGAAGTGGACGAAACCGTGAAAGCGGGTATTACCGTGGGTACGGTTACCGCGGACGGCCTTATTACCCGTGGCGATGAGGTGTTGTTACAAAGCGACTTACTGCGCACCTACGAGGATAAGTTGGAGAGCGTGTACAGTTGCAACATCCCCGCTTCCGGCGCGGCAATGGAAAACTTCTCCTACACGGCAACCGAGCGGGTTGCTCCCGCCATTAAGGTGGCCAAGCCGCGCGTGTTGATTCCCGCATTCCCCGGCACAAACTGTGAGTATGACAGCGCCAAAGCCGTGCGTGATGCGGGTGCCGAACCCGAAATTTTGGTGATTAAAAACCTTTCGGCTTCCGATATTCAACATAGTGTGGAAACGTTTGCCGCTAAGCTCCAAGAGGCGCAAATGGTGTTTATTCCCGGTGGATTCTCCGGTGGTGACGAGCCGGAAGGCAGCGGTAAGTTTATTACGGCGTTCTTCCGCAACGCGGCGGTGAAAGAGGGCGTTACCGACTTGCTGAACAACCGCGACGGGTTGATGTGCGGTATTTGCAACGGGTTCCAGGCGCTTATCAAGTTGGGCTTGGTGCCTTACGGAAAAATTATGGATACCGATGAGAACTGCCCGACCTTAACGTTTAACACCATTGCGCGGCACCAGTCCCGCATTGTGCGCACGCGTGTGGCTTCCAATAAATCGCCGTGGCTGGCTCTCACCAACGTGGGCGACGTTTACCACGTGCCGATTTCGCACGGGGAAGGCCGATTCTTGGCGGACGAAGCGCTGATTCGCCAGTTGGCGAAAAACGGGCAGATTGCCACCCAGTACGTGGATGCCTCGGGCAACGCTACCGACGACGTGCATTACAACCCCAACGATTCGTTGTATGCCATTGAGGGTATTACCTCGCCGGATGGCCGCGTGTTCGGTAAAATGGGCCATAGCGAGCGGGTTGGTTCCGGCTTGTACCGCAACGTGGCGGGCAATTACGATATTCGTATGTTTGAGGCGGCAGTACAGTATTTTAAGTAAATAAAGGGAGAGGGCTATGAATTTTTTTGAACAACTGCAACAGTATGACCCCGCTGTGGCACAGGCGTGCCACGCCGAGTTGGAGCGGCAACAGCATAACATTGAATTGATTGCTTCCGAGAACATTGTGTCGCAGGCGGTGTTGCTTGCTGCGGGCGGCGTGCTTACCAACAAATACGCCGAAGGGTACCCCGGTAAACGGTACTACGGCGGTTGCCAGTGCGTGGACGTGGTAGAGGACATTGCGCGTGAGCGTGCCAAGCAGTTGTTCGGTGCCGAGCACGCCAACGTGCAACCGCACAGCGGCGCTAACGCGAACTTGGCCGTGTTTTTTGCTTTGTTGCAACCGGGTGATACCGTGATGGGAATGAACCTGCAACAAGGCGGACACTTGTCGCACGGTTCCCCCGTGAATATTTCGGGCAAGTATTTTAACATTGTACCGTACGGTGTGAGCGACGAAACCGAGCAGATTGATTACGACGAAATGCGCCGTTTGGCGCTGGAATGTCGGCCGAAAATGATGGTGGTGGGTGCCAGCGCCTATTCCCGCGTGATTGACTTTGCGCGTTGCCGCGAAATTGCGGACGAAGTGGGCGCGTACTTGATGGTGGATATGGCGCACATTGCGGGCTTGGTTGCCGCGGGCGTGCATCCTTCGCCGGTGCCGTATGCGGACGTGGTGACCACCACCACCCACAAAACACTGCGCGGGCCGCGCGGCGGTATGATTTTGTGCCGCGAAGCGCTGGCAAAACAGATTGACAAAGCCGTGTTCCCCGGCACACAGGGCGGGCCGCTGATGCACATTATCGCCGCCAAAGCGGTGGCGCTGGGTGAAGCGTTAACGGAGGAATTCCGCACTTACCAGCAGCAGGTCGTGCGCAACGCGGCGGCACTGTGTAACGGGCTTTTGACGCGAGGGTTGCAAGTGGTTTCCGGTGGTACGGACAACCATTTGGTTTTGCTGAAATTGCTGGATACCGGCGTGACCGGCAAGGAACTGGAACATCGGTTGGACGAGGTACACATTACCGCCAACAAGAACACCATTCCCAACGACCCTGCCAGCCCGTTTGTTACCAGCGGTTTGCGGTTGGGAACACCGGCAGTGACCACACGCGGTTTCGGCGAAGCGGAAATGGAATGCATTGCCGGTTGGATTTACGATACGATTTATAATTTTGAGGACAGTCGCGAGCGCATCACGCGTGAGGTACAAGCGTTGTGCGAAAAATACCCGATTTATTAATAAAAAGGAGTGGAAATAATGGCATATTTATCTGACATTGAAATTGCACAGGCCTGCCCCATGAAACCGATTGCGGAAATTGCGGCGGCGGCAAAGATTGAGGACAAGTATTGGGAGCCGTACGGTAACTACAAAGCCAAAATCGACCCCGCCCTGTTGCGCGATACGCAGCGGGAGGACGGCAAACTCATTTTGGTAACGGCGATTACTCCCACGCCGGCGGGCGAGGGTAAAACCACCACCACCATTGGTTTGGCGGATGGGTTGCGCCGCATTGGCAAGGACGTTACCGTGGCATTGCGCGAGCCCTCGTTGGGGCCGGTGTTCGGTGTAAAAGGCGGTGCGGCCGGCGGCGGTTATGCGCAAGTAGTACCGATGGAGGATATTAACCTGCACTTTACCGGCGATTTTCACGCCATTGGCGCGGCAAACAACCTGCTGGCGGCTATGCTGGATAACCACATTCAGCAGGGCAACCGTTTGGGCATTGACGTGCGTAAAATCACGTGGAAACGCTGCGTGGATATGAACGACCGTCAGTTGCGTTTTGTGCTGGATGGTATGGGCGGTAAAACCAACGGTGTTCCGCGTGAGGACGGGTTTGACATTACCGTGGCCAGCGAGATTATGGCGGTGCTGTGCTTGGCGGATTCGATTACCGACCTGAAAGAGCGCTTGTCCCGCATTATTGTGGGCTATACATACGACGACCGTCCGGTGACTTGCGGCGAACTGAAAGCGGCGGGTGCTATGACGGCGTTGCTGAAAGACGCCATAAAGCCCAACTTGGTGCAAACCTTGGAAGGTACCCCTGCGTTTGTGCACGGTGGCCCGTTTGCAAACATTGCGCACGGTTGCAACTCCGTGATGGCCACACGTTTGGCGCTCAAGATGGGTGACTATACCGTGACCGAAGCGGGCTTCGGCGCCGACTTGGGTGCGGAGAAATTCTTGGATATTAAATGCCGTATGGCAGGTCTGAAGCCGGATGCTGTTGTTTTGGTAGCTACTATTCGTGCTCTGAAATATAACGGTGGTGTTAAAAAA
>JAZRRV010000021.1:0-8057 GCA_045651085.1 Acutalibacteraceae bacterium | reverse complement strand
CCCCCCTTTGAAGCGGCGGTAGCGCGCGCCGCGAAGGGACGTCCCCCCGACGTGGCGCAGGAAATTGCCTTTGTGCGCGAGCGCAAAGCCGACACCGAAAAGGTGGTAGCGTTGTTAAAGAGCGGCGAATTGCCGTTACGCGTAACGCATAACGACACCAAACTTAACAACGTGTTGCTGGACGATGAGACCGGCAAACCGATGGCAGTGATTGATTTGGACACGGTGATGCCCGGCTCGGCATTGTACGATTTTGGGGACAGTATTCGCTTTGGTTCTAACCCTGCCGCTGAGGACGAAAAAGATTTGTCCAAGGTATTCTGTCGGGTGGATTTGTTTGAAGAGTTTACCAAGGGCTACTTGGAAGCGTGCGGCGACAGTTTAACCGCCACCGAAAAAGAGTTGCTTCCGTTTGGTGGATATTTGATGACGTTGGAATGTGGTATCCGGTTCCTCACCGATTATCTGGATGGGGATACGTATTTTAGAATCCATTATCCGGAGCAAAATTTGGACCGTTGCCGTACCCAGTTTACATTGGCGGCGGACATCACGAACAAAATGGACGAACTCAAAGCCATTGTAGCAAAATACAGTTAAACCGATGAAAAACCGCGCTACCTCCACAGAGGTAGGGCGGTTTTACTTTGTGGATTACGGTTGCACCGGCAGGCCGTCAAAGCCGCGTTGCAAGTCCTCATCGGTGGGGATATAGTCGCTCATAATACCGTCGTTGTATTTGCCGTAAGAGAGCATATCAAAGTAACCGGTACCGGTCAAGCCAAATACAATGGTCTTTTGTTCGCCGGTTTCCTTGCATTTCAACGCTTCGTCAATGGCCACACGAATGGCGTGGCTGCTTTCCGGTGCGGGCAGAATACCCTCTACACGAGCAAAATACTGCGCTGCCTCAAACACACTGGTTTGCTCCACGGAGCGGGCTTCCATCAAGCCGTCGTCGTACAACTGGCTCAGAACACTGCTCATACCGTGGTAACGCAAACCGCCCGCGTGGCTGGCGGAGGGGATAAAGCCGCTGCCCAGCGTGTACATTTTTGCCAACGGGCAAACACGGCCGGTGTCGCAATAATCGTACACGTATTTGCCGCGAGTCAAACTCGGGCAAGAAGCGGGTTCAACAGCGATGAAATGATAATCTGCCTCACCGCGCAGTTTTTCGCCCATAAACGGAGAAATTAAACCGCCCAAATTGGAACCGCCGCCGGCGCAACCAATGATAATATCCGGTTTAATATCGTATTTTTTGAGTGCTACTTGTGTTTCCAAGCCAATAATGGTTTGGTGCAACAACACCTGCGATAACACACTGCCCAGCACGTAGCGGTAGCCATCGTGTGTGGTGGCATCTTCCACCGCTTCGCTGATAGCGCAACCCAAACTGCCGGAAGTACCGGGGTGCTCTTTGAGAATTTGGCGACCAATGGCCGTGAGTTCGGACGGAGAGGGGGTAACGTCGGCGCCGTAAGTCCGCATTACCTCGCGGCGGAACGGCTTTTGCTCGTACGAGCATTTTACCATATACACCTTGCAGTCCAACCCCAAATAAGCGCACGCCATACTCAGTGCCGTGCCCCATTGGCCGGCACCCGTTTCGGTCGTAACACCTTTGAGACCTTGCTGTTTCGCATAATACGCCTGCGCAATGGCGCTGTTGAGTTTGTGGCTGCCGCTGGTGTTGTTGCCCTCAAATTTATAGTAGATATGCGCGGGCGTTTGCAATTTTTCTTCCAAGCAGTAGGCACGCACCAACGGCGCGGGACGGTACATTTTGTAAAAGTTCAAAATGGGTTCCGGAATGTCAAAATAGGCGGTGGTATCATCCAATTCCTGCTTTACCAATTCCTCGCAAAACACGTGGCCCAGTTCCTCGGCTGTGATGGGTTGCATGGTAGCAGGGTTCAGCAGCGGCGCGGGTTTGTTGGTCATATCCGCCCGCACGTTGTACCACTGCCGCGGCATCTCGTTTTCTTCCAAATAAATTTTGTAGGGAATGGTACGTTCGCTCATAAGGGATTCTCCTTTCTAAAATCGCGGGGTCGGGACAAATAAAAATGCCCCCGCCCCTGAAGATACAACTTGCAGGGACAAGAGCGTATACTACTCTTGCCGTGCCACCCGGCTTGGCGCGTTGCGCCCACTCTGTGCATACTCCGCCGCGGCGGAAGATGCCTGCGCTTGATAACGAAGTGCATACTCCGGCTTGCCTACTGCTTACGGTTCGGTGCGCCCTCGAAAGTCCATTCCGCCAACCCCGCTGTACCGCCTTGCACCAACCGGCGGTTCTCTGAAACAGAAAAGGAAAGCGTACTTACTCTTTCTCATCGGTTTATTTCAGTGTATCACCATTGCGCCACCTTGTCAAGCCGTTTGCGAAAAAAAGCCGTCTCAAATGTTTCCATTTAAGACGGCGGTTAATGAGTCGAATTCCGTGGTCGTTTGTGGTTTACGCCATACGGTGCGTGTCCAAATATTCACGCCACAACAAGTAATATTTTGCTTTAATGTGAATACCGTCCCCTGCGGCGTAGGTGGCGGTCATGTTCCCGTTTGCATCGTCGTACATCGGGTTCATATCCAAATACAAAACGTTACTGCCGTTGGCAAGGGCGGCCAATTTTTCGTTTAAGGAATTGATACGGGCGTTGTTAAAAGAACCCTTTTTGGCAAGTTCGTCTTGGTTGCGCTTTGCCGTAACGTGCAACGTGGATTGTACAATTACCAAAGCGGAGGGTTGCTTTTCGTGTACCAAATCAATGATTTTTTGGTACTTGCCGGCAATGCCGTCCAGACTGCCGCCGATTTCGTTAATGCCAAGCATAATATACACGGTCTTGAAACTTTTGGCTTCCAACAATTTCGGCAACGTAATGGAACCATAACCCTTCACTTCCAGTGCCTTCGTGCGTGCGTTGTTGGAACTGAGGCCCACACCGCAAAAGAACGTCGCATCGGAAAGCTTGCCGTATTCTTTCAACCCCACCGTACGAGAGTCACCGATAAACAGCGTATCCGGGAACGAAACTTTTTTGTTGGCGTCCGGCAAGGCGTCAGTCGTCCCTGATGCCGTGGGTTTGGTGGTGGGTTTCGTAGTGGGTTTAGCTGTGGGTTTGGAAGTGGGTGTAACGGTAGCGGTCAATGTTGTTGGCGCGGTTGTAGTCAACGTTGTTGTCGCTACGGTTGTGGTTGTCGTTGTCGTCACCGTAGTGGTTACCGATTCGGTGGTTGTGGTGGTTTCTGTCACCTTGCCGCCGGTCGGCAACACGTTTTTAAGCAACGTAAACGGGACGACAATCAAACACGAAGCAATCAATAAAATAATAAACGAATAACGCACGGCTTTTTTCATACCAATATCCTCCTAAAACCGGAAATACAGGAACGGGTCATTCAGCCCTATGTGCAGGCAATACACCGAACCCCAGAAAACAGCTAACAATACCAGTGTGCCCCAAATGGAGTTTTTGAAACGGATATATAACCGTTCCGGCCATTCGGTGCAGAATACGCAACCGATTAACAATAGCACCCCGTACATATCGCCGTATTTCAGGAAATCCCCCGCAAACACGTTAATGGGTTCGCCGGGAAGGAAGGGGAATAACCGTTCAAAGTAAATGCCCATTTCCGTAAAATCGGTAATGGCAAATACCAGCCACGTCAGCGGAATGATTAAGAACATATACGCGTGGCCCAACACGGGGAACCGCTCCAATGCCGGTTTAATGGCGAACCGCTCCAGCATAAGCAGGGCGAACAAGAGCAACCCCCACAACACAAAGTTCCAACTGGCGCCGTGCCACAACCCGGTAAATGCCCACACAACCAGCAGATTGCGCACGGTTTTCCAAGCGCCGCCGCGGTTGCCGCCCAGAGGGATATATACGTATTCCCGGAACCAAGAACCCAGTGTAATATGCCAACGCCGCCAAAAATCCGTCATACTCAGGGCCATATACGGGTGGCGGAAGTTCTGCGGGAAGGTAAAGCCCAGCATTTTCCCAAGCCCCACCGCCATCATAGAATACCCGTAAAAATCAAAATACAACTGCATACTAAAGGCAACAATACCCATCCACGCCAGTGGGGTGGAGATGCTGTCGTACCCAATGGAGGCAACGTCTGTCCACAAATTGCCGATTTGGTTGGCCAACAACACCTTAAGGCCCAAACCATACGTAAAATCTTTTAATCCGTCGTCCACGCGTTCCAGCCGAATATCCGGCTTGGTACGCAGATTTTCCGCCACTTCGCCGTAAGTAACAATCGGGCCGGCAATTAATTGCGGGAACATCGACAAAAAGGTAGACAATCGCAGCAACGAAGTTTCCGCCTCAACCGAGCGGCGGTACACGTCTACCAAATACGAGACGATTTGGAACGTATAAAAACTAATGCCGATGGGTAAGAGCAAGTTAACGTACGGCAACGTAATGCCGGAGGAGGGAACCAGTTTGTCCAGCAGGGTTTGTACGGACGAAAATAAAAAGTCGGCATACTTAAAAACAATCAGCCAACCAAAGTCGTACACCAAGCCGATAATTAACCACAGTTTGCGGTGACGGGTGCGGGAGATGAGTAACCCTATACCCCAGTTTACCACCGCGGCGATGAGAAAAAGCAAGAAATACAGTGGACGGTCCCACGTGCCGTAGGCGTAAAACACCAAACTCCCTAAAAGCAGACACGGCACGCGAAGCCGCTGCGGTAGTAAATAGTACGCCGTAAAAAAGATGGGGAGAAACACAAACAGAAAATCCAAACTGCTGAATACCATACCGTGTTCCTCCTCCCTTTATACTAATTTTATATTATAAAGCAAACCCCTTGCTATTGCAAGGGGTAGGTGGGGAGAATTGTCGATTTTTTGCTGAAAAATTTTTCCGATTGATGTTTAAGCGGCACCCTCGCCTGAGCATACAAAAAGCCCCGCACGTCCAAAAGGCGTGCAGGGCTTTCGCTTATTCAATCACTTCAACCGTTTTGTTGTAGAAGGATTTTAATGCGGCGGTTGCCATCGTGTGGGACAGGGCGGTTTCTTCCGGCGTGAAAAGGCCGAAGGGAACTTTAACACCCGCATACTCCAACATAAAGGCGGCAATCTGTTGCTGAATGGCGTCGGTAAAGCCAAACTCAAAGATGGGGCCCGTAATGGTGGGAATCATCGGCTTGTAGCCAATGATAATGCGGTTCCACGATTGCTCCTTACCCCACGAAGAGGTGTAGTAGAAGGCGTTGGCATCGTCACTGGAGAAACGCGCACTGCAATCCATACCGTAGATTTCAAAGAACCAACGGTTGGTGGAGCCGGGGCACATCCGTTTGGTTTCAAACGTCATGGGAATCTCATCACCGTCGGCATTGAGGGTGGTGCAGAAAATGGTGCAGTTGTCAAACGTGTCGCAAACCGCCGTGCCGCCCTTGCCGTCGGGACGCTCTTTAATAATATTGCTGAAATGGGCGCGCACTGTTTTGGGCTTAAACCCAAGGCGGAAAGGAACGTGCTGAGTGTGAATACCAAGGTCGCCCAAGCAACCGTATTCGCCGTTGAATTTCACCATGCGTTTCCAGTTGATGGGTTTGTTGACATCCATATCACTGCAGTGGTTAAAACCGCAATGAATTTCCAAAATTTTGCCGAATTTCCCCTCGTTAAACCAGTTAATCATGGTTTGCATTGCCGGATAATAGGGGAACTCGCTGCAACAGCGCACAAACGTGTTCGGATTCTCGCGCAGCGCTTTCAAAATATTCTCGTTGGCTTGCTTGTCAATACCAAACGGTTTTTCGCCCAAAAGCGCTTTGCCGCTTTTTATAATGTCAATGTAAAATTGCTCGTGAAGGTTGTGGGGAACGGCGCAGTAAATGGCGTCAATATCCTCTTTATCCAACAACTCTTTGTAATCCGATACCGCGTATTTAATATCGGGGAAGTTCTTTTGGAACCATTCC
This sequence comes from Acutalibacteraceae bacterium, assembly GCA_045651085.1. Classification (GTDB taxonomy): domain Bacteria; phylum Bacillota; class Clostridia; order Oscillospirales; family Acutalibacteraceae; genus RGIG3009. Next base: position 2,087 of record JAZRRV010000021.1, on the reverse strand, counting down.
ATTTCTTTGGGAACAACCGAGCAGATGCCCACAATTTCAGGCCGCGGAACATCGTCGGTCAAGTGACACCAGCGGGCGGCGGCGGAGGCAAATTCCCGCGCCATTAAGCCGCAACCGATAAGGCCAAATCGTACCGTTTTCATAAGCATTTCCTTTCGTTTTGAAAGGGTTGCTGCAAAACCACGCGCTTTGCAGCAACCCTAACTCAAATTTGATTAATAGCCGAAGTGTTTTTCCGTTTCGGCAACGGCTTCTTCGATGATATCCAAGCCCTTCAAAGCGGCTTCGTCGTCGAGAATCATCGGAGGAGACATACGCAGAATGTGGCCGGACGGCACCCAGGCGAGGCCCTTCTCGAATGCCTTTTGATAAATCATCTGGCCGGCTTCCGCAAACGGCTCTTTGGTGTCGCGGTCCTTGACGATTTCAATCGCCTGCAAGCAACCAATGGCGCGCACGTCGCCAATGATGGGATGTGCTTCCATCATTTTTTCCATTCTGGCAAGCATAATCTCACCCAGGTGGGCCGAACGCTCGTTGAGGTTTTCTTCCTCAATCACCTTAATGGATTCCAGCGCGGCCACGCAAGCCATCGGGTTTCCGCCGTAGCTGGAGGAAGCCGAAATCTTTTCAATAGCGGGAGCCAGTTCCTCGGAAACAGCCAAAGCCGTTACCGGGAAGCCGTTACCAAAGCCCTTGCCGAGCGTGGTGATGTCCGCCGTGACATCCCAGTGGTCCATCGCCAACCATGTACCGGTTCTGGCCATGCAGTTGAGCACTTCGTCAGCAAACAACAGAATACCGCGCTTGTCGCACAGGGCGCGCAGTGCGGGCATAAAGTCCGGAGGAGGAACAATGGAACCGCCCCAACCTTGAATGGGCTCCAGAACAATCGCCGCTACGTTCTTTCCGCCGGAAGCACACTCGTTGTCGAGGATGCCTTCAATCATGCGGATGTAGGGGGAAGAATCCTTCCAAGCTTCCTCCGGCGTTCTGCCGAAGAAGTCACGGTAGGGGTTGGGTCTGGGCGCCAGCATAAAGCCGGGAGCACGCATGTGGGTGTCGGGGCCGACAACCGCCAGCGAGTTCGCACCGTATGTTTTGCCGTGGAAATCTCTCCAGAAAGAGATGAATTCCTGCTTGCCGGTAGCGGCACGAGCACAACGCAAGCCCGCTTCTACGGCCGTTGTACCGGAATCGTAAAACTGGAAGCCGCCAAAACGACCGCCGGTGATTTCGTGCAATTTTTCCACCAATTCCATCTTTACGCGGGTGGTAAAGTCGTGGCAGTTCATCAATTTTTTCGCTTGCTCGGCAACCGCTTCGCTGATTTTCGGATGGCAGTGACCCAAACCGGTAACGTAAATACCGGAGGAAAAGTCCAAATAGGTGTTGCCGTCAACGTCCGTCAACGTGTAACCGAACCCCGATTCAAAGGTAACGGGGAACAACTTGACTTGGCTGGAATATCCCTTCATATATTTAGAACATCTGTCATGATACTCAACCGATTTCGGCCCCGGCAGGGTGGGGGTAACGATGTTGGGAACCTTGGTGAGATCAACGCTTGCCCAGTTTTTGCTCATTACGAAACCTCTTTTCACAAATTTTTTAATGTCAACAAAAGTTCACAAGATAATTATACATAAAAAAAGAAAAAAATCAATAGAAAACCCCAAATTTATTCGTGTTTTGGCAAACAAGAACCCCTTTTTGCAAGCCACGCCGATTGAAATACGGTGCAGGATTCCTTGATTGGTGACAACAATAAAAATTCAAAAAATAAAATCCTGAAAACCATTGGTTTCAGAATTAGGTGGTGGAGATAAGCGGGATCGAACCGCTGACCTCTTGAATGCCATTCAAGCGCTCTCCCAACACACGCAAAATTACACCCCCGATAAAAGGCGCCGCTCCCGTAGGAGTTTCCTACGGGAGCGGTGTTTTGCATTGCAAAGATTGTCGTAATGTGATATACTATAATCATCAGTTTTTTGTTGGGCAAAATCAGCGCAATGGAGGTGTCATGTAAGCCATGGTCAAACAACAAAAATGGAAAACGGTAGAATATTCCAGGAGTAAGATTA
>JAZRRV010000020.1:0-1597 GCA_045651085.1 Acutalibacteraceae bacterium | reverse complement strand
AAGAGGGCAATCCGGATATTGACTTTTTTGTACCGGAAAGCGGCACCAACCGATTTGTGGATGCGTTGTGTGTGCCTGCCAATTCTCCCCACGTGCGCGAGGCGGAGGAGTATATTAACTTCCTGTGCCGCACCGACATTGCTTTGTTAAACGCGGAATACATTGGATATTCTACGCCGCATGTGGAGGCACAACGCCTTTTGGACCCAGAAATCGGTGCCAACGAGAACTTTTACCCCTCGGACGAATTGTTGGCTAAAACCGAGATTTTTCTCACGCTACCCGCCGAAACCGGCGCCCAAATGGACAAACTGTGGATGCAATTAAAACTTGCCAACCCGTTGTGGGGTATTTGCACGGCCGTTGTGGGTGTGCTCGCCATTGGTTGTTTGGCTCTGTATATGGCGCGTTTTATGCGCAAGCGAATCAAGAGATAGGAAGTGCAAAAATGCCGCGTTTTGACACCGTTTTGTTCGATTTAGACGGTACGCTGATTAATACGATTGCCGACCTTGCTTGGACGAGTGAACAGATACTCACCGAATGGGGGCGCGGCAACGCCGACGGCACACCGGTTCACGGATACGATGCTTATCACCGTTTTGTGGGAAACGGTATACGCAAATTGGTGGAACGCGCATTTGGCGGCACGTTGACCGAGTCGGAGTTGGATGATGCGGTGCAGCAGTTCGTTGCTTTGTACAATGAACACTGTGCGGTAAAAACGGCACCGTATGAGGGAATAATTGCCTTGCTGGATGAACTGAAAGCGCGGGGATTGCGTATGGGCGTGGTTACCAACAAACCGGAGGTACAAGCCAAACTTTTAGCTAACAAGTTTTTTGCAGCGTATAATTTTTGTTGTGTATACGGCAGCGTGTCGGACCGTCCCAACAAACCCGACCCGCACGTGGTGCAATTGGCACTGGATGACTGCGACGCCACGGCAGAACGCACACTGTTTGTAGGGGATTCTGATGTGGACGTGGAAACAGCGCATAACGCCGGATTGGTGTGTGCCGGTGCCGTGTGGGGCTTCCGTGGGGAAGAGGAATTGCGCCGCGCCGGTGCGGATATTTTGATTGCGCATCCGCTGGAACTGCTTGCCTCGTTGTGAGTCCTGGGAAAATTTTATTTTCCAAGGGATTTGGTGTTGACATTTGGGCTTAGAAATGATAGAATTTATACCGTCGCGATACGGAGAGGTGTCCGAGCGGTTTATGGAGCTGGTCTTGAAAACCAGTGACTCGAAAGAGCCAAGGGTTCGAATCCCTTCCTCTCCGCCACACCTTTCGGTGTAACTGAATACACAGGCCGCTTGCTCACCGCATTCGGCTTGCATACGGAGAAGTACTCAAGTTGGTCACGAGGCGCCCCTGCTAAGGGCGTAGGTCGGGTAACCGGCGCGAGGGTTCGAGTCCCTCCTTCTCCGCCAACAAAAAAAGCCGCTTTTTAAGCGGCTTTTTTTGTGTGTATTTTTTTATTGCACCAAATCGCCAACACCGTTCAAAATGTAGCGCGGGCGATAGGGGAAACGGTCAATATCCTCGGCGGTAGTAACACCGGAAAGCACCAGAACTGTGTCGACGTTGGATTC
>JAZRRV010000019.1:0-2008 GCA_045651085.1 Acutalibacteraceae bacterium | reverse complement strand
GCCACCAGCACCATAGCGTTCCCCCCTTTTGGGTTTCAGTATACCGCAAATTCCCCATTTTGTCCAGTTGGAGGTTGTATTATGCAAGCCATTGCTCGTTTTGAACACGTTTCCCCCGCTCGTTTTGCAGCCGATTGGGCGGATGCTTTCCCCAACACGCCCGTACCGGACTTGCCGCCGTTGCCGTGCCGCGCCACCACCGGCTCGGCGGGGTACGATTTTTACGTTCCTGCACCGCTTACGTTGGCGGCGGGCGAAACCGTAAAAATCCCCACCGGTATTCGAGTAAAAATGGCAGACGGTTGGGTACTGCAACTGTTCCCGCGCAGCGGGCTGGGGTTTAAGTATCGTCTGCAACTTAACAACACCGTTGGTATTATTGACAGCGATTACTATTATGCCGACAACGAAGGCCACATTCTTATTAAACTCACCAACGCCAACACCGAGGGGAAAACCCTAACGCTCTCCGCCGGTGACGGCTTTGCGCAAGGCATCTTTTTGCCGTTTGGCATAACCGAGGACGACGAAACCACCGCCCTGCGCCACGGTGGGTTTGGCAGTACAAGTAAAAAATAACATAAGAAAGATAATCGCCTCTCTCATCACCGTGATGAGAGAGGCGCCTTTTTGAATAATTATTTCGTTATGCTTATTTATTTCCCCACGCTTTACTTTCGGTGCCGTTCAAAATCCGTTTAATATTCCCCCGATGTTTAATAATCACCGTAACGGAAATCACGAACGCGACCGCCGTGCAAAACGCCACCGTAGGCCATTGTTGACCGTACACATACGTGCGCGTCAAATACGTTAATATCGGCATCAGCACTGCTGCAGCCAGCGAGCCGACCGATACCATACGGGTGGCCAGCAACAAAATACCGAAAACAGCAATCATAATCAGTGCCGATGCCCAGTCCAGCAATAAAAGCATACCCAACGTGGTCATAACGCCCTTACCGCCGCGGAAGCCGAAAAACAGCGGGTACAAGTGCCCCAACAAGCAAAACACGGCCGCCAAATAGCACCCGATGAGTTTTAGATTTTCCGCATTGTACATTAACAACTCTGTCTGTGCTGCGCTAGCAGGGCTTAATTGGATGTTTTGGAGAAACCACCCGCCCAAAGATACCGACACCATACTTTTAGCCAAATCACCGAAAAAAGTAATCAGCGCAGGTTTAAGGCCTTGTGAGCGCAACACGTTGGTTGCTCCCGCATTGCCGCTGCCAAACGAGCGAATATCTTTGCCGGAAAAAAAGCGGGTAACCACAATGGCAAAATTGACACTGCCCAGTAAATACGCGGTTACAGCCACGAGCACCAGCGCTAACCAACTGTTTTCCAAAAACAAAACCATACAAGTTTCTCCTTTTACTTGCCGCTCTTGTCACCACGTTCACGAATAATAAATCGCAGCGGCGTGCCTTCCAGACCAAAGGTTTCTCTTAACTGGTTTTCCAAATACCGCTGGTACGAAAAATGGAACAAATCCGCACGATTCACAAAAAACACAAACGTAGGCGGGCGGGTAGACGGCTGGGTCACGTAATAAATTTTCAACCGCCGCCCACGGTCAGTAGGCGGTTGCACCCGCGCTGTGGCTTGCGCCAACACGTCGTTGAGCGCACCCGTGGACACACGCATCGCATTTTGTCCGTTTACGTAGGTAATCAGTTCCAACAAACGGTCCAGCCGTTGGCCCGTTTTGGCAGAAATAAAAATAAACGGTGCATACGCCATAAAACTAAAATCGTTTTCCAGTTTTTTGCGGGTAAGCGCCATGGTACGGTCGTTCTTTTCCACCGCATCCCATTTGTTTACGGCAATAATGCACGCTTTACCCTTTTCGTGAGCAATGCCAGCCACCTTGCTGTCCTGCTCGGTAAAGCCCTCGGTGCCGTCAATTAAAATGACACATACGTCTGCCCGCTCCACCGCCATTTCGGCACGCAGAATACTATATTTTTCAATGGCATCATCCACGCGACTGCGGCGTCGCAAC
>JAZRRV010000018.1:0-8337 GCA_045651085.1 Acutalibacteraceae bacterium | reverse complement strand
TATTGGGCGGCGGTGGTGTCAGTAACCGTTTACCCACGTTGGCACACACGCTGGTGTACAACAACGCCGTTTTGCGGGGTCTGGCTTCCGCGGCGGGTTGGCTCGCCATACTTACCGTGCTGTGTGCGGCGGTGTGTTGGTGGCTCGGTGGCGCGGGCTGGCGTCGCCGTTCCTACGCCACGGCGGGCGCCCTGTTTTTGGGTAGCGCGCTGGCGTGTATGCCACTGTGGCTGGTTCACCGCCACAACTTGGCAGAGCGGGTAGCACTGGGCGATTCACCGCTCAAACTGTACGTCACCCACGTATTAAACGCTACACTGGGTGGAATGAGCGCACTTGGCTGGTGGGTGTTTGCCTTTACCGCCGTGTTGCTGATTGGCTCGGTAGTCGCGTTGGTGTGGCGGCGTTCTCGTTAACAAAACAAAGCGGGTCGGCGTTTACCGACCCGCTTTTTCTACGCTAAAAAAGAAATATAGGCAACCAGTTGTGCCGCCAACAACAGCGGCAACCCCAGCATAAACCGCCGATGGCGTGTTTTATGCCGAATGAGCAACATGGTGAGATACATGGCCGCCGCGCCACCGAGGGCGGCCAGCAAAAACAAGGTTTGTTCGGGAACGCGTCTCCGCCGTTTACCCGCAATGGCTTTATCGTACACGGTTACCGCCGCAGACAACGCGTTTACGGCGAGCAATACTACAGTGAGCGGATGAATGGCTAACCACCCCTTTGCGGTTTTCTGTTGCCATTATAAAACGCGTACCAAGAATTGTCAATTGGGCGCTTGCCACATACCGTATACGGACAAATCCACGCATCCGTCGTCATCAAATACGATACCCTCGGCTTCCAGCAGGGCACGCTGAACGCCCTCACCGCCAAATGCAAAACCCGCCGCCGGTTTACCAAACCGATTCACCACGCGGTGGCAGGGTATCACCCCCGGTTGAGGGTTTACGTGCAGGGCGTAACCCACCACGCGCGCCCAACGCGGGTTCCCCGCCATCAGCGCCACCATACCGTAAGTGGCAACCCGCCCGGCGGGAATACTTTTTACTACCTCGTAAATTTTTTCAAACACGGCACCGCTCATTCGGTTCCCTCCTCTTACACAGGGTAGTATACCCGCGCGGCGTGCGGTTTGTCAAACCACGCGGGCAATTTCTTCAAAAAGCACTTGATTTTTAACGGCGAGTATGCTATGATGTCACTGTTGCGCGGGAGTAGTTTAGTGGTAGAACTTCAGCTTCCCAAGCTGACCGTGCGGGTTCGATTCCCGTCTCTCGCTCCAAAGCCCAAGCCAAACGGCTTGGGCTTTTGCTTTGCCCTCAAATTGGCACAAAAAAAGGCAGCCGTTTGCACGGCTGCCTTTGGCATTTTTAAGGGTTATTCCGCAACTTCTTCCTTTTCGCGGGAGAGAACTTGGTTCACAATAATACCCAAAATCAGAGCGGTAGCAATGGAGGTGATGGTGATTTCACCAAACGTCAGCGACAAGCCACCGATACCGGCAATAAGAATAGCGGAAGCGGTGAACAGGTTACGGTTTTTATTCAGGTCCACTTTTTGGAGCATTTTAAGGCCGGACACCGCAATAAAGCCGTACAATGCCATGCACACGCCGCCCATCACGCAAGCGGGAATGGAGTTAACAAACGCCACAAAGGGAGAGAGGAACGAAATCAGAATCGCACCGATAGCGGCACACAAAATCGTTACCACCGAAGCGTTGCGGGTAATGGCCACGCACGCCACCGATTCACCGTAAGTGGTGTTGGGGCAACCGCCGAACAAAGCGCCTACTGCAGAACCCACGCCGTCACCCAACAAGGTACGGGACAAACCGGGGTTCTCCAACAAATCCGTACCGATAATGGAGGAGATGTTTTTGTGGTCTGCCACGTGCTCCGCAAACACCACGAACGCAACCGGCAAATAAGCGGCGGCGATGGTGGCAATGTACTGAGCGTTTAATTCGGAAAAACCGCCCAAAGCCGTTACAAAGGTGAATTTGGGCATTTGCACAAAGGTGTTCAGCGTCACAGCGCCGTTATCCAACAAGGCGGCGAATTTACCGAAATCAATTACTTTCAGCGCATCAATACCGGCGGTATTGCCAATAACGGTGAGGATAGCGGCCAGCGCATACCCGGACAAAATGCCGATGATAAAGGGAATGAGTTTAGCAAACTTTTTACCGTACGTGGAGGCAATGGTGGTAACCAGCAGGGTAACCAAACCAATGAGTACGCAAACAAGCGGATTGGCAACCGAAGCGCCCGCCGCCGTTTTGAGACCGCCTGCCTGCAAATCGCCGATGGCGTTGCCCGCCAACGACAAACCGATGATAGCCACCGTAGGTCCGATAACCACCGCGGGCATCAATTTGTTAAGCCACTCTACACCCACCAATTTTACCAAAATGGCAATGATTACGTACACCAGACCGGCAAAAACGGCACCGATGATAAGGCCAAGGTAGCCCAAACTCATGGATACACCGCCCGCAAACGCCGCGGCCATAGAGCCGAGGAATGCAAAGGACGAGCCCAGGAACACCGGACTTCTAAACTTGGTGAACAACAGATACACAATGGTACCGCAACCGGCACCGAACAACGCTGCCGCGGGTTGCATACCGTTGCCGATGATGACCGGCACCACCAACGTGGCGGCCATAATGGCCAACAACTGCTGAATGGCAAACACAATCGTCTGCCCAAACTTGGGTTTGTCTTTTACGCCGTAAATTAGGTTCATAACTACTTCCTCCCTCAAAATATTTCTATGAATATAGGCACATAGGCCTTAATTCCCGTTGTACAGATACACGCCGGTCTCGTCATCAAACGGCGGCAGTTTTACCGCCACCGATTCGGTGCGCGCGGTGGGAATACTCTTGCCCACATAGTCGGCGCGAATGGGCAGTTCCCGATGCCCGCGGTCAATTAAAATGGCCAACTGAATGGCGCGGGGGCGCCCCAGTGTAAAAATCGCCTCAATCGCCGCGCGAACGGTGCGGCCGGTGAACAGAACGTCATCCACCAACACAATTTTTTTGCCCACCACGTCAAAGGGCAAAGCGGGCGGTGCGGCGTGTACGGTGGCATCCAAATCGTCCCGATACAACCGCACGTTCAGTTCTCCGCAAGGCACGCGTACGCCTTCAATGCGTTCTATATTATCACATAGGCGCTGTGCCATGGGTACCCCGCGGGAACAAATTCCCACCAGGCACAAATCACTCACGCCTTTGTTTTTTTCGGTAATTTCGTGCGCCATACGCATGAGGGTGCGGGTGGTGGTGGCTTCGTCCATCAGCACCGCTTTTATTGTCTGCATAACCGCCCTCCGTGTACAAAAAACAGTCCTGCCGCGTGTAGCGACAAGACTGTACACTGTAACTGCTATGGAGACCGTCTTGTCGACATCGCGGTGTCGCTCGTTAAAGAAGGTTTCATTATCCACTACTATACCAGTTCTTCTTAAAAAAGTAAAGGGTTTTTGAAAAAATTTGTCGAATACAGGGGTTGTTGCTTGCAAGGAAAAGTGGTTTGTGATACCATAGAACCAAAGAAGGAGATGGGGCTATGACTGCGGTGCGGTCTGTCGGTAAGCGGCGGGAGCGGGATATGACCACCGGCAGTATTGTCGGCAATTTAATACGGTTTGCGTTACCGTTAATGGCGGGCAACCTGTTTCAGCAGTTGTACAATCTGGTGGACACGTGGGTGATTGGTCAAACCGGCCAAACCGATGCTTACGCCGCCGTGGGCAGCGTGGGTCCCATTATCAATATTCTTATCGGGTTTTTCTCCGGTTTTGCTACCGGCGTGGGCGTGGTCATTTCGCAATATTACGGCGCCAAACGGTACGACCGTGTGAGTGACGCCGCACACACGGCTATGCTCACCACCGTTCTTCTCGGCGTGGGATTTACCTTGTTGGGTGTGTTCGGCACACCGTGGCTGTTGCAGTTAATGCTCCCCTCGGCAGAGACGGCGGGCGTGCTTGCGCAAGGGAAACTGTACCTCACCATTTACTTTTCCGGTATGCTGGGGTTAATGCTTTACAACATCGGTTCGGGCATTCTGCGTGCCATTGGGGATTCCACCCGTCCCTTTTACTTTTTGGTGGTTTCTGCTGTCACTAACACTGTGCTGGACTTGGTGTTTGTTTTTGTGTTTCATATGGGCGTAGCGGGTGTGGCGTGGGCCACGGTCATTGCCCAGTGGGTGTCCGCGGTACTGACTATTCTCACCTTGTTGCGTTGCCGCTCGTGCGTACGGCTGGAATGGCGGCGCTTGCGTATCCACCGCGACTTACTCGGTGCCATCATTCGCATTGGCGTGCCGTCTGCTTTGCAACTGGCGCTCACCGCGTTTTCCAACGTGTTCGTGCAATCGTACGTAGCGGGGGTAAATACCGACAAAACCCTGTGTTTGGCGGGGTGGACCTCGTACTCTAAAATTGACCACATCATTTTCGTACCCATTCAGGCGTTGGCCATGGCGGTTACCACTTTTGTGGGGCAAAACTTCGGTGTGGGCAATATGCGCCGTGCGCGTCGCGGTGCTTTGGTGGGGTACGGCATTTGTACCGTGTGTGTGTTGTGCATTATTGTGCCGGTGGTGGTGTTTGCACCGCAAATCGCCCCCTTGTTTAACGACGACCCGCGCGTGGTACACTATGCGGTGTTGTTGTTACGGTGTATCACGCCGTTTTTCCTGCTCAGTTGTGCCAACCAAGTGTTTGCCGCCGCACTGCGCGGGGCGGGCAACAGTCGCGCACCCATGGTCATTATGTTGTCCACGTTCGTGGGGTTCCGCCAAGTCTATTTGTTTGTTATGTCGCGCTTTATCGCCAACGAAATTTTACCCATTGGTATGAGTTATCCCGCCGGCTGGCTGGCGTGCTGTGTGGTTACCGTGTGGTATTACCGCCGCTATCGGTTTGAGTCCGCACCGTTTTCTCCCAAAACAGAGGAGGTCACTGTATGAACACACCAAACATCAACCAACAAGCCATACTGTCGTGTGTGGACCACACGTTGCTCGCACCCACCGCCACCGAGGCGGAGTTGCGCGTGTTGTGTGACGATGCCATACGCTATTCCACCGCGTCGGTATGTATCCCGCCCGCGGCGGTATCTGCCGTGCGCTTGTACGTCGGCAACCGTATGGCGGTGTGCACCGTCATTGGGTTCCCCAACGGGTACGCCACCACCGCTTCCAAATGCTTTGAAACGGAGGACGCTCTGCGCGCCGGTGCGGATGAAATTGATATGGTCATTCCGCTGGGCGCCGTGCGCGAGGGGGACTATGCGCGTGTGTTGGCGGATATTCGTGCCGTCAAAGAGGTGTGCGGCACGCATATTTTGAAAGTGATTATTGAGACGTGCTTGCTCACCGAGCAGGAAAAAATCCGCTTGTGCTCGGTGGTTTCGGAATCGGGGGCAGACTTTATCAAAACTTCCACCGGCTTTTCCACCGGCGGCGCCACGCGGGAGGATGTGGCGCTGTTTGCGGCACACTGCGCCCCGCACGTAAAAATCAAGGCGGCGGGCGGTATTGCCACGTGGCAGGATGCGGCGGATTTTATGGCGCTGGGTGCCTCGCGGCTGGGCACCAGTCGGCTGGTGCGCTTGGCTAAGGAGAGCGAACGATGAAGCGGGTATTTATCTTGGTGTTGGATTCCTGTGGCATCGGGGCGTTGCCGGATGCCGCCGCGTTTGGGGACGAGGGCGCGCACACGTTGCGTCGGGTAGCATCCTCGCCGCAGTGTGTTGTTCCCAACCTGTGCGCGTTGGGACTGGGGAACGTTGAGGGCGGCACGTGCTTTTCGCCCACACCCACTCCCACCGCCGCGGTAGGGCGTATGGCGGAACAATCCAACGGCAAAGATACCACCATCGGCCATTGGGAATTGGCGGGCGTGGTATCCACGCAGCCACTGCCCACCTACCCGCAAGGGTTTCCGGCAGACCTACTCACGGCGTTTGCCAAAGAAACCGGCCGCGGTTGGTTGTGCAATCGTCCCTATTCCGGCACAGAGGTTATCCGCGATTACGGGCAACAGCACCTGGATACCGGCAACTGGATTGTATATACTTCGGCGGACAGTGTCTTTCAAATCGCCGCGCACGAAGCGGTTGTTCCGCTACCGGAATTGTACAACGCCTGCCGCACCGCGCGCCGCTTGTTGTGCGGTGAACACGCGGTCGGTCGGGTGATTGCCCGCCCCTTTGTAGGGGAAGCACCGGCGTTTACCCGCACCGCCAACCGTCGGGATTTTTCGCTTGCACCCCCGCAACCCACGTTGCTGGACGCGGTGAGCGACGCCGGCCAAACGGTGTGGACAGTGGGCAAAATTGCGGATATTTTTGCCGGCCGCGGTGTTACGCACAGCGTACCCACCCACAACAATGCCGAGGGAATGGCACAAACTCTGCACGCGGCAGAAACCCCATTTGAGGGGTTGTGTTTTGTCAATTTGGTAGATTTTGATATGTTGTACGGTCATCGGCAGGACGTAGACGGCTATGCCGCCGCGCTTGCGGCATTTGACCGTTGGTTGCCACAGTTGCTTTCGCGCTTGGGGCGGGAGGATATGTTGATTATCACCGCCGACCACGGTTGCGACCCGGGCGATGCCAGCACCGACCATACCCGTGAATACGTACCGCTCCTGGTATACGGCGCAGGCGTGCGCCCCGTGCCGCTGGGCACACGCCGTAGTTTTGCAGACGTGGCCGCCACGGTGGCACAGTATCTCGGCGTGCCGTGGCACGGTGCCGGCACTGGTTTTTTGCAGGAGGTGTTATTGTGACCAAACAAGAATTGTGCGCCGCGGCAATAGCGGCGCGTGCCCACGCGTATGCGCCGTATTCCGGTTGTGCCGTCGGCGCGGCGGTGCTCACCGCGGGTGGTGCGGTGTACACGGGTTGTAATGTAGAAAACGCTTCCTACGGGGGAACGATATGTGCGGAACGCAGTGCGTTGTGCGCGGCGGTGAGTGCGGGCGAGCGCACCGTAACGATGTTGGCGGTAGCGGGCGGCACGGATGAGGAGATAGCCGGCGGATTTCCGCCGTGCGGACTTTGCCGCCAAATGCTTTCGGAATTTGCCGCGCCCGATTGTCCCGTGCTGGTGGTAACCGGCCCCAATACGTTTACCGAATATCGTTTGGGGGATTTGTTACCCGCAGCGTTTACCTTAAAATAAGCATAACCCGTTGTCCCGCCTCATACAGTGCAGTGTAGGAGGTGGGACAATTTGATTATACTCAAAAAACGTTGGTTGGCAGTGATTGCGGTATGTGTGGCGCTGTTGGTGGCTGTGCCGCACGCGGTAGCGTATTTTCCCGCAAGCCGCAGTGTGGCGGGTTCTACGGTTTCCAACTGGGGGCTGGGCTTTCACAAAAACGGCGAGCCACCTACCGCCAACGCGGATGCGGCATCTCTTAAGCAATACAATGCCTATTACGTGGGCGACGGCACAAAAAAAGTCATTTACCTCACCTTTGACGCGGGTTACGAAAACGGCTATACCGCCCCCATACTGGATGCACTTAAAAAGCACCGTGTTCCCGCCACCTTCTTTTTGGTAAAAAATTATTTAGATACCGCACCCGAATTGGTGAAACGGATGGTGGCGGAAGGGCACACCGTGGCGAACCACACCGCCAGCCATCCGGATATGTCCCGCATAGCGGACGAAGCGGCGTTTGCCGCCGAACTGCACACGCTAGAGGAGGCGTACCAAAGCATTACCGGCACAGAAATGGTAAAATACTACCGCCCGCCGCAAGGGAAATACAGTGAACAGAACCTGCGCACCGCCGCCAACTTGGGGTATCACACCTTTTTTTGGAGTTTGGCGTACGTGGACTGGTACGTAGACCGCCAACCCACGCGTGAGGAGGCGTTAAACAAACTAACCACCCGTATTCATCCCGGTGCGGTGGTACTGCTGCACAGCACCTCCGCCACCAATGCACAAATTTTGGATGAACTGCTTACCAAATGGGAGGGAATGGGCTACACCTTTGCCCCGTTAAGCGATTTAATAACTTAAACACAACCGCCGCGGATATTCCGCGGCGGTTTTTGCACCACGCCTCGTCCGCCGCCGTATAGTGGGGTAAGATACACACGAAAGGGCGGAACGGTATGTGGGAGATAGTATCGGGGCTTTTGGGATTGTTGCTGGCGGTATACGGTGCGGCCGAACTCATTACAGGGTTGGTGTACCGCTGGGCATTGGCGGGGCGCGAACCGCACGGGTATTTGCTGCTACCCGTGCGCGGTGAGCGCACCGATACGGAGTATTTGGCGCG
>JAZRRV010000017.1:0-1696 GCA_045651085.1 Acutalibacteraceae bacterium | reverse complement strand
GTCTTCCTAAGACCGCTTGGCCTCCGACTTCCATTTCGGAACGGTTGGGTATGCCCGCCGCCGTGGTGGAACGCGCCCGCGCCTTGGTTTCGGGCGATGACCGCCGTATGGAAGACTTGGTGGTTGCGTTGGAATCCCGCCGTCAGGCACTGGAGGCGGAACTGCTCTCCGCCCGTTCCGCGACCGCCGCGGCAACCGCAGCGCAAGCCACTGCGGAACAGCGTCTGCGCGAGTTGGATACTCTGCGCGAACGGGAACTGACCGAAGCCCGCGACCAAGCGCGTCGGTTGGTAGACCGTGCTCGGCGGGATGCCGAAGCGTTGGTGGAACAACTGGATGCCCTGCGCCGCAAAAAAGACCAAGCGGATTTTTCCAAGCAAGCCGCCGCGGCGCGTTCCGGGTTGCGTAACCGCTTAAACAAGCTGGAAGACGATATTGACCCCGTCACCCACCGAAAACAAGAAAATTACCAACTTCCCCGCCCGCTTAAAGTGGGGGACGAAGTGCTGCTTACCGATATTGATAAATCCGCCGTGGTGCTCTCCACCCCCGACGGGGCAAACACCGTAGAAGTGCAAGCGGGAATCATTCGCACGCGGGTACACGTGGACACCGTGCGTTTGCTGGAAAAGAAATCCTCCGCCCCCACTGTAAAGGGCGCTAAAGCCCTATCGGCAGGGTTGTCCCGTTCATCGCGCACGGCGCGTACCGAACTGGATTTGCGCGGCCAAACCATTGAGGAAGCGTTGCAGGAAGTGGATAAGTTTTTGGACGATGCCCGCCTCGCGGGGTTGGACCGTCTCACCATTATCCACGGCAAAGGAACCGGTGCTTTGCGAGCCGCAGTACAGACACATCTGCGCTCCTGCGCGGGTGTGGATTCGTTCCGTTTGGGTGCGTACGGCGAAGGCGAAACCGGCGTTACCATTGTGACTATGAAATAAACAAGGAGGAATCGCTATGCTCCGCTTGGTGTTGTGCGACGTAGACGGCACGTTATTGCCGCGCGGCGAAACGGCGTTGTGCGCCGAAACGGTAGACGTGTTGCGCCGTTTAACCGACCGCGGTATTACGGTTGCGATTGCCAGTGGTCGGCCGTATGCACAGTTGCGCTCCCTGTTCGGCGCACTGGCGCATCGGTTGGTGTTTGTGTGCCTGGACGGTGCTCTCACCCGTCGGTGCGATTGCGTGTTACACAAACGTCCCCTCCCCCGCCGCGAAGCACGCGCGCTGCTTTTGCGCTATCCGGTTGCCGCCGTCCACGGGCGGGAAACGGTGTATTGCTTGGGCGGTGCCCCCACGGCAGGAAAATCGGTTACTTCCCTAAACGAGATTGGCGAGGACTTTCTTAAACTGGAATTGTACACCGATGACCCCCTGCCGCCCGACCCTTCTTACCGCATTGCGTACCGCGAACCGGGGTTAACCGAACTGGTTGCTCCCTGCGCCAACAAGGGTAACGCCGCGGTGACACTGATGAATAAGCTCGGCATTACACCCGACCAAGCCGTGGCGTTCGGTGACGGCGAAAACGATGCCGAGTTGCTGGCCGCCGTAGGACACCCCTATCGTATGCGCGGCACGCTGCTCACCTCCACCGCGACGGAAACGGATAGCGTGATTGCCACGTTGCGCACCTTGTTTTCTTTGTCATAATCGCATAGCAACACCGGCTTGTATCCTGCAAGATACAAGC
>JAZRRV010000016.1:0-12632 GCA_045651085.1 Acutalibacteraceae bacterium | reverse complement strand
CCACCGACCTGCTGTTTGAGTGTGCCAAATTCCGCCGCGACAGTGTGCGTCACACCGGCCGCGCATTGGGAATGCGCACCGAATCTTCCGCCCGTTACGAAAAGGGCGTGGACATTCACGGCGTGGAATATGCGATGAATCGCGCGTTGCAACTGATTAACGAATTGGACGCGGGCGATATTGTGGACGGTGTGATTGACTGCCACCAAGAATTGCCCGCCCCGCGGGAATTAACGGTAGACCCGGCTGATATCAACGCCTTGCTGGGTGTCACGGTGCCGACCGATACGATGGTGGACATTTTGTCCCGTTTGGGGCTGAATACCACACTTGTCAACGGCAAGTTGGTATGCCTCATCCCCTCCCGCCGCGATGATATTGAAGGACGTGCGGATTTGGCAGAGGAAGTGGTGCGCGTATATGGTTACGACCATATTGTATCCACGCCAATGACCGGCGCCATTGTCCGCGGCACCAAACTGCCTGAGCGCCGCGCCGCCGACCGTTTGAAGGCCGCTTTGACCGCGCAGGGTATGTTCGAGATTTCCACCTATTCATTTATTGCCGCCAAAGCTGCCGATACGTTGGGACTGGCGGCGGATGACCCGCGTCGGCAAGCGGTGGCGCTGCTCAACCCGTTAAGCGAAGAATATGCCGTGATGCGGACTCAACTAACCTCCAGTATGTTAACGGTATTGGCCACCAATTACAGCCGCAAAAACGCGGCGGTGCGTTTCTTTGAAATAGGCAAGCAATTTGTCCCCCGTTCCCTACCGTTGACTGAACAACCGGATGAAGTATCGGCATTGGCATTGGGGCTCTACGGTGAAGGGGAAGATTTCTTCTCGCTGAAAGGCGCGGTGGAAACCGTATTAAACACGTTTGGCGCCGCCACACGGTATGAGCGCAGTGCCGAACCGTACCTGCACCCCGGCCGCCAAGCTGCCGTGTTCGTTAACGAGGAATGTGTAGGCGTGTTGGTCGAAGTACATCCCGACACCGCCGAACAATACGGCTTAGGCGTGCGGTGCTATGTGGCAGAATTGCGGTTGCAACCCATTTTCTCCGCCGCCGACGGGCACGTGTTGCGGTATCAACCGTTGCCGCGTTTTCCTGCCGTGGAACGCGACCTGGCACTGTTGTGCGACGAAGCGTTGCCCGCCGCCACCATCGAAGCGACCATACGCGCCGCAGGGGGCAAATTGCTGGAAGCGGTTACCCTGTTTGACGTATACCAAGGCGCGCAAATCGCCGCCGGCAGTAAGAGCGTAGCGTACAGTCTTACTTTCCGTTCTTCAGAAGGTACGCTGTCGGATGCGGAGATTGACCCGGCGATGAAACGCATTATGAAACGGCTGACGGAGCAAGGTTGCACCCTGCGTACATAAAGCGCTTGCATTTTTGAAAAATATCGCGTATACTGATAAGTGTATTAATGAATGGAGGTATCCGTATGTTGGATAAAACCATGACTTTCTCTTTAACCGAGGATAAGGACCAGCAAATGAAGCAGGTGCTCACCGCGGTATACGACGCGTTGCGGGAAAAGGGGTATAATCCCATCAATCAAATCGTCGGGTACATTTTAAGCGAGGACCCGACCTACATCACCACCCACAACAACGCCCGCAGTTTGGTGCGCAAAATCGACCGCGACGAACTGCTGCGTGCCATGGTGCGCGGCTATTTGAACGATTAAGGAGTACAACCACATGGCAGAAACAACCGAAACTTTACTCACCTACAAGGGGCACCCGCTGGTACGCAGCGGCAACGTGCTGTATTACGGCGATATGGCCGCCAAATGTGTCATCGTGCTCACGGTGCTGAGCAATAAAACCGTGGGAGATATGACATTGGCGGACAAAGTGCAGATTCAACTTATGCTCACCGACCCGGAAGTGCGTATGAAAGACCGCATCCTCAAAAAGAGCGAAAAAAGCGGTTTATATGCGGCTATGGACGTTGGCAGTGTGTGGTTGGACCGTGCTTTGGCCGAAGGGTGAGTTCTTCCCACCTTTATGGTGCAATGCGGCAACCTTTGCAAAATTTCCCTTTCGGGTAGGGTTGACGAACCACGGACAAGCGTATATAATGAAATGGTATAATTACTATCAACGCCGTACCCGTTTACACGGCTACACGGCGAAAAAGAAGGGAGCTACGTTTTATGCAGGAAATTAACCTGAAATCCCTCTGCTTGCTGCTACTGTCCAAACTTAAATGGATTGTACTCAGTGCGGCTATTGGTGTATTGCTCTTCGGCTCATACGCCTATTTATTCGTGCCGGAGCAATATGCTTCCTCGGTAATGGTGTACATCCGAAATATGTATGCAGGCAGTGAAGTGAACAGTGCCACCGCGGGTAACTTAAGTGCTTCGGAATACTTAGTAGGTACCGTCCAAGTTATGATAAAAACCGACTTGGTCATTAACGAAACCGTGGAACAACTGAATGGGCAAATGTCTGCCGGTGAATTAAAAGGCGCTATAAGCACGTCCATCGTGCAAGACACCCCGATGCTTAAAATCACCGTGCAGCACAGCAATGCGGAATTGGCGCGGAAAGCGTGTGCGGCCGTTGCCTCCACCTCGGCGGAAGCATTTACGGAATTGGAAGCTTCCTCGGCATATGTGGTAGGTGCACCTACCAATCCGGTACGCACCTCCCCCAACGTTATGAAGAACGCGTTAATCGGCGGTCTGCTGGGCGGCGTGCTGGTGGTAGTGGTTGTGTTGGCTCGCCACTTCTTGAATGACACCATTCACGATAAACGCGACCTGCAAATGCATTTAGATGTGCCGGTTTTAGGCGAAATTCCCAGTTTTGATTTAGCGGCTTCCCGCAAGAAAAGGGGGCATTCTCATGTCTAACGCGCATAAAACCGTCGGAGGCCAGCGTCCCATCGCCTCCACCTTCCAAATTGTAGAGGCATATAAAACTGTTCGTACCAATCTGTTGTTTGCGCTTGCTCCGTGCGACAAGAAAACGGTCATTGTATCCAGCGCAGAACCCAACGCCGGTAAATCTACCGTTTCTTGCAACTTGGCTATCACAATGGCGCAAACCGGCGCGCGCGTCTTGTTAATTGACGCAGACCTGCGCAAGCCCTCCCAACACAAAACGTTCCACGTGAACAAAACCAACGGTCTGTCCCGCGTGTTGGTTGGCCAAATCACAGCGGAGGAAGCGATTGTTCGTGACGTGGCACGTGGGCTGGATTTACTGCCCAGTGGCTCTCCTCCCCCCAACCCGTCGGAATTACTGGGGTCAGAGGCAATGCGTACTTTATTGGAGCGATTGGCTCTCAATTACGACTACATTTTCATTGACACTCCGCCGCTTGCTGTCGTAGCCGATGCGCTGGTTCTCATCAAGGAGTGCGCCGGTATTGTGGTGGTCTGCCGTCAAAACCAAACCACCTATGACGAACTTCAGCAGGTAACTGAAAGTGTTGCAAACGCTGAAGGTACGTTGTTGGGCGTGGTTATCTCGGATATGAAAAACGATTCCCACGCCGGTGGCCGTTACGAAAAAACTCGCTATTACAAATCTTACGATTATTCCTATACCAGTACCCCCACCTCTCCGGAAAGCGACTCACACGCATAAACTTTCTCAAAACCGCACTTTGTTGCGGTTTTGTCGTCTCTGTACAAAATAACATCAACGGAAAGGTGGGTTCCCCGTGAACACCGGTCACCGCTTTTATCGCTTGGGCAGCCGCCTGTGGGGGCGTATGGCCTTGGTCCGCGAATTGATTGTCGCCGTTCTAGACTTAATTATTCTTTCCGGCTGTTCCCTATTGTTGTTTGTGTTTGCTCGTTGGAGCACGGGTGACGCGGCTATGTTTGCCTATGCTTTCTCCCCTCATCCCCTTCGTCAATTGGCCTTGCTGGTGCTGTGTGTGTTTGCCTTTTTGGCGCTGTTCCGTACGTATTCCAGTTTGTGGAAATATGCCAGCAGCCGCGAATATCTTACCATTATTTTGGCGTGCTTATGCGGTTACATTATGTATCTTGCTATTAGTTTCGGTATTATGCGCGCTTCTCTCCCCCCTTTGTTCTCGCTAATGGTTGTCATCTTATCCACCTTGCTTATTTTGGCGGTGCGTATGACATATCGTTTGTTGCGCAACCGCCTTGTAGCGCACGCTTTACACACCAAATCCACTCCGGTTATTATTATCGGTGCTGGTGATGCAGGCGTAATGGTGTTAAACGAAATGCAACGTAACGCAGGCGGCGGCTATCGGCCCGTGTGCCTGGTGGATGACGACCCTCATAAAATCGGCCGTCAAATCCACAATCTGCACATTGAGGGACCTATCAGTCATATGCCGGATATTCTCACGCGCTACGGAGTGCGGGACGTTCTCATCGCTATGCCCTCGGTTTCCTCCCACCGTGTACGGGAAATTTTTGAAATTTGCTCGGCGCTCAAATGTCGCGTGCGCTTACTGCCCAACGTGCTGGCATTCAGCCACACCGGCTCTCTTATGAACCACGCCCGCGATGTGGATATCGACGACTTGCTTGGCCGCGACCCTGTGGAATTGGATACTGAACCACTCGACTCTCTATTGATGGGAAAAGTCGTAATGGTCACCGGTGGCGGTGGGTCCATCGGTTCGGAGTTGTGCCGTCAAATTGCACGGCACAAACCGCGCCAGTTGGTCATTGTGGATATTTACGAAAACAACGCGTACGACATTCAGCAAGAATTGAATTACGAATATGAGGATTCCCTAAACTTAACGGTAGAAATTGCCTCGGTGCGGGATGAACATAAAATTGACTGTTTGTTTGCAAAATATCAACCGCAGGTGGTGTTACACGCCGCCGCGCACAAGCATGTGCCGCTTATGGAAGCATGTCCGGAAGAAGCCGTACGTAACAACGTGTTTGGCACGTATAACGTCGCGCGCGCCGCGGACCGTTACGGCGCAGAGCGCTTTATCCTCATCTCTACGGACAAAGCGGTAAACCCCACCAACGTTATGGGCGCCACCAAACGCCTGTGCGAAATGATTGTACAAGGTATGTCGGGACAAAGCAACACACGTTTTGCCGCCGTGCGCTTCGGTAACGTGTTGGGCTCTAACGGTTCGGTCATCCCGCTGTTTCGCCGTCAAATAGCCGCCGGCGGCCCGCTAACCGTTACCGACAAACGTATCATCCGCTATTTTATGACCATACCCGAAGCCGCTCAACTGGTATTGCTGGCGGCCAGTATGGCACAAAAATCCGAGGTGTTTGTGCTGGATATGGGCTCTCCCGTCCGTATCTGGGAATTGGCAGAAAACCTGATTCGCCTGTCCGGATTTACACCGCACGTGGATATGCAGATTGTGGAAACGGGTCTGCGCCCCGGCGAAAAACTGTATGAGGAGCTGCTTGCCCGCGGCGAGAATCTAACCGACACTCCCAACCGCAAGATTTTCATTGAGCGGCAAAAGCAACCGGTGACACCCGCTGAACTGCGTGATAAGTTGGCTCGCCTGGGAACCGTTTTGGCACAAGACCGGCCGGACGAGCTGGTGCGTGTTATGAAAGAACTGGTCCCCACCTTCCGCACCGCAGAAGAGGTAAATGCGCAAGCGATTGCCGATTTGGATTACAGTCACGTGCATAGTAACACTACGCCGTAACATTTACCCCCGGTGAGCGAAAATGCTCACCGGGGGTATCCTTAAAAAGATGCCTTTTTGCCATTCTTTTTCAGCTGCTCTCCCCTCTTCACGGCAACTCCACTTCAAAAACTTACCCATTCCCAATCTTGACACCGCCTGTGCGGTATAGTATACTATCTCTGTTGCCGCACCGCACAAAACCTTTTGAGGTACGGTGCAGTCAGAAGCGTGCCCTGCACGAAATGCCGTGAAAAGAGAAAGTTCCGGAAATCCTTTGTTTGCGTGGATTTTGAGGCCTACCACAGTTTGTCCCACTTACACGCAAAAAGAAGAAAAATTGAATATATATCCGGGTGTGGCGCAGCTGGGAGCGCGGGTGGTTTGGGACCATCAGGCCGCAGGTTCGATCCCTGTCACTCGGACCAAACACGAACAATCCGAACCTCCGTCTAATAGGCGGCGGGTTCGGATTTTCTCTTTGGGTAGACTATCCCAATTTCAACTCAAAAACAAATGGAGGTTATCAGCTTTTCTTTGTCTGTTGCGACACAGGATTCAATATTATTCTCAGAATACGCAAATCAATCCATTCGTTTGTATATCGCCTCGAAAAAATGGAAAAGTATATAGTAGAAAATGTACGGAGGTAATACCATGTTCAAACACGAAAAAATGCTTTTTCATCCCGTGGCAGTAGAAAAACCCAACCCGCAGTATGCAGCGCTTTTACAGGAACAGCTTGGCGGCGGCAACGGCGAATTCAAGGCGGCTATGCAATATATGTCGCAAAGTTTCAGAATTAAAGACCCTGAGATAAAGGATTTGTTTTTGGATATCGCCGCCGAGGAATTGGGCCATATGGAAATGGTGGCGCAGACAATCAATTTGCTTAATGGACACGACGTTGATGCCGAGAAGGTGCCGTCCGGTGAAATTCAATCGCACGTGATTCTCGGCCTTAATCCGGGACTCATAAATGCTTCGGGCTACTCTTGGACTTCGGATTATGTAACGGTTACGGGAGATTTATGCGCAGACCTTCTCAGCAACATCGCATCCGAACAGCGTGCAAAAGTGGTGTATGAATATCTCTACCGCCAGATTGATGACAAAAAGGTGCGCGAAACGATTGATTTTCTCTTAAACCGCGAAGAAGCCCACAACCAGATGTTCCGCGACGCCTTTAACAAGGTGCAAAATTCCGGTTCTAACAGAGATTTCGGAACAACCAAAGCCGCACGGATGTATTTCTCTATGTCAGACCCCGGCCCTAACGCCTTTGCCACCGGCGAAACAACACCGGTATCTTTTAATAAATAACAACAAAAAGCAACCTCGTAATGTGCTAACCGTGTAACATTATGAGGTTGTTTTTCTTACACATTTTTCTCTGTAGCGTAAAATCAGAATAACGCCGTGCCGTATTGCATAACATGGTAGTAATACGAAGTATGGGCAGGTAAGTTATGAAACGTGATGTACCCCTTTGGCAATTTGCCGGTTTTTGCCTAACGGCGCTGAGCGGAACATTGCTGCACTTTTTGTATGATTGGACAAACGAGAGCTTGTTAATTGCACCGTTTTCCGGTGTAAACGAATCCACTTGGGAACATATGAAGTTACTGTATTTTCCGCTGTTCGGCTTTGCCCTTATACAGAGTCGATTTTTTAAGGAATATAAAAATTTTTGGTGCGTAAAGCTGGCAGGGGTTGCAACCGGGCTTGTGCTGATACCCGTGTTGTTTTACACGTGTAACGGCGCCTTTGGCAAATCGCCTGACTGGTTTAATATTACGATATTTTTTATTGCGGCGGCGGTGGCGTTTTTGTTGGAAACACGCCTTTTCAAAAACGAGCGCTTACCGTGTAAAAAACCGTGGCTCGCCTTTGGGCTTCTGTGTCTCATCGGCGTATTGTTTATTGTGTTTACCTTCATCACACCGCGAATACCTCTGTTTCAAGACCCGCTGACAGGAACGTACGGAGTATAAGAAAATGCCGATGAGGAACAGCCCTCATCGGCATTTTTGGTTAGCTAAAGAATTACGTGTTCTTCATAACCACGGTTTCCACGCAGTCGCCCACGTGCTCGCACGCGTCGGCGCAATTTTCCATTTTATTGTAAATATCGCGCCACGAAACAATTTCCAACACATCCGCCGAGGATTCCGTCAACTGACGGTTGGCGGCCAAATATAACTTATCGCACTCTTCCTCCAAACGGTTGAGTTCTACCACCATTTCGTGCAATTTCGCAGGGCGCTTAAAGTTAACAAACTCCGCCAACATCTCTTTCATCAGCGTACAACAAGCCGCAATGTTACTGCCAAACTCCACCGCCGCTTCCGGAACCGATGGGATGCGGTACATATATAACCCCTGCAACACTTCCTCCACGCCGTCGGACACGTCATCCACGCACTGGCTGATAAGCGCCAAATCTTCGCGGTCAACCGGTGTCACAAACGCTTTCGCCAGCGCGGCGGACATTTCGTGCTTTTTTTCATCCCCCATATGCTCAAAAAGATGCACCTTGTGCAGCATTTCCTCAATGTTATCGGGGTGATAGTGCGACAAACATTCCACCAAATACTCCGCCGCTTTGCAAGCGCAATCCGCCGCTTCTACAAAATTTTCAAAATAAAACCTGTCTGTTTTTGCCGCCATAACATACAACGTCCTTTCTTTATCAGCAGAATATCGCCATAAAAAGCTTTGTCATTAAAAACCCTATCAACCCGCAACCGGGGAACGTTAACACCCACGTCAGCGCCATTTCTTTCACAACGCCGAGGTTGATAGCAGACAACCGCCGCACAGCACCAACGCCCATAATTGCCGTGGTTTTGGCGTGAGTGGTGGACATCGGGATACCGAATCCCGAACTGAGCAGCAGGCACAACGAGCCGGCAATGTCAGCGGAAAAACCCTGGTATTTTTCCAGTTTCACCATATCCATACCCACGGATTTAATGATTTTTTTGCCGCCGCACATCGTGCCCACGCCCATAACCACGGAGCAAAGCAACATCAGCCACACCAAATTGCCGGTGTCCACGCCCCCTGCCGGAATATCCTGCCCTTTAATCAAATATGTACTGAGAATAATAACGCCCATAAATTTTTGGCCGTCCTGTGCACCGTGCATAAACGCCATAGAGGCGGCACCCACAATTTGTGCGCCCTTAAAAAACGGTTCGGTCCTTCGGCGGTCAGCGTGACGAAAGAGAGCTTCTACCCCACGGCACACCAGCCAACCCAAACCAAAACCAACCACCACGGAAATAACAATCCCGTATATTACTTTAACCCATTCACTGCCGTTCACCCCTGCCAAACTGCCTTGCAGAGCAATGGCGGAACCGGTAAGGCCGGCAATAAGCGCGTGACTTTCGCTGGTGGGAATACCAAACACCCACGCGGCGGTCGCCCACACCACAATGGCAAACAACGCCGCGCTCAGCGCCACCACCGAACTCTTGGGGTCGTTACCGAAATCCACCATTTTGGTAATCGTCTCGGCCACGGAGGCGTTAACCATACTCATCACAAATACGCCTAAAAAATTACACACTGCCGCCATAACAATAGCAGCACGAACCGGCATACAGCGTGTAACCACACACGTGGCAATCGCGTTGGGTGCGTCTGTCCAGCCGTTAACTAAAATAACGCCCAACGTGAGCAAAATCGCCGTAAACAGCAGCGGTTCTGCCAATGCCTCTGCCCAAAAGGTTTGAAAATCCATACGCTCCCCCCTCGTTCTTCCCTACGCAAGCAACGGTTAAGACAGATTGAACACTATCATTTTACCACACATACTCACCGCGGCACAATAGCCAATTTATGCCTGCTCATCGGAGCTCATTCTTTTATATGCCATAAAAAAAGAAAAAGCGAGAGCGGTTTTCACCTGCTCTCGCTCACGTTTGGATACTTATTCCGCTTCAAACACGTCTTTTCCCAACCCGCAGACGGGGCACACCCAATCTTCCGGTACGTCATTCCACGCCGTGCCGGGTGCTACGCCGTTGTCCGGGTCGCCCAACGCCGGGTCATACACATACCCGCAAGGGCACACAAATTTTTCCATACGTTTCATCTCCTTATGGTTAATTTACCCGCTCTGCGCAGGAGTATACGGTGTTACAACACAAAACTCTTGGGGACATCGCAAAACAAAAGATATGCTACCGTTATGATAGCATATCTTTGTGGAGTTTTCAATCAGATATTACTTAAAATAACGGTTGAGGAGTCCCTCGAACGCTCTGCCGTGGCGGGCTTCATCCTTCGCCATTTCGTGCACGGTGTCGTGAATGGCATCGTAACCCAGTTCCTTGGCACGGCGAGCCAGAATCATCTTGCCGTCGGTAGCGCCGTGTTCGGCTTCCACGCGCATGGCAAGGTTTTTCGCGGTGCTGTCCGTCAGCACTTCGCCCAGCAGTTCCGCAAATTTGGCGGCGTGCTCCGCCTCCTCATACGCGGCCTTTTCCCAATACAAGCCAATTTCGGGGTAACCCTCGCGGTGCGCCACACGGGCCATCGCCAAATACATACCCACTTCCGAACACTCGCCGTTGAAGTTGGCGCGCAACATCTCAACCACTTCCGCGTCCACGCCCTTAGCAATGCCAACGCGATGCTCGTCCGCCCACACACGGTCGGTCAAGCTTTTTGCTTCCGCAGCTTCGGCGGCGGGGGCCGCCTCAATTTCCTTAAACTTTTCGGGGCCGGCGCCGCAGATGGGGCATTTCGCAGGTGCTTCATCCCCGTTGTGAACATACCCGCAAACCAAACAGACATACTTTTTCATTGTGTTTTCCTCCCAGCAATTTAATGATTGGTTGATTGACAATGGGGGCACACCCCCGTGGCATACACGTCGAACAAGTCGGTGCGAAACTCTTTTGGCAGCAGTTCCTGCGCCGCACCGCGCGGTAGCGGAAAATCCAGCAACGCGCCGCAGTGCAAGCAACGAAAATGCCCGTGGTCTTCCGTGTCCGCGTCGAAATGCTGTTCCTCAGCATCAATGGTGACAACACGCAGCAACCCTGCCCGATACAACGCCCGCATGGTGTTATACACCGTGGTGCGGGACATAGTGGGATACTCCCGACTTAACGCCTGATACACCGTGTCTGCCGTAGGGTGCGTGCGGTGCTTTAACAAATACTCATACACCGCCAACCGCTGTTGCGTGGGACTAACGCCCCGTTGCCGCAACGTTTCGGCCAATGCCTGTACCGCCATACGCGCCCTCCTTTTGTAATCGTTTTTAATTTGTAATGATTACAAATTCATTATAACAGATTTCATTCTGTTGTCAAGAGGGTTTTATAAATTTTTTCAAAAATTTTTGTGCGCAAAAATAGCGGAATGGACTTGACAAGTTTCTTAAAGTGTGGTAAAGTTATCTGCGTTACCGAATATGGGGGTATGACTCAGCCGGGAGCGCGAAGCACTCAAAGTTGAACCCCACTTCATAATTTCATAAATAAAAACTTGACGAACCCTCATACGGGGGTATAGCTCAGCTGGGAGAGCGCTTGAATGGCATTCAAGAGGTCAGCGGTTCGATCCCGCTTATCTCCACCACTGGTTCGTCAAGTTTTATTTTTTTGCCCGCTCAATTTGAGTGGGTATTTTTTTGTTTTTTTAGGTTCATTTGGACATATAGGAACTAAATATTGTTCGACACATCTTGACACGTTATGATATAATTTAGATATACAATGAATTTGTAAAAAGAGGTGCTATTTCTATGATTAATTCTCCTATCAACGGTGTTAATCGTCAGGCTATGGAAGATGCGTTTTGCAAGCTCGAAAGTGTTCTTGATGCAGATGTAATGGTTTATTATGGAGAATTGATCGATGGTGTCGAGGCTGATGTTAAGCAAATAATTGAAGCTATCCACAACGATGAACAAACGCATAACACACTCTATATTTTGTTAACAACACCAGGCGGTAGTTTGAATCCAGTTAAGCGTATGGTCAATATTTTTAGAAATTTTTATGCAGAAGTCAATTTTATCATTCCCGATTATGCATACAGCGCCGGCACAGTAATGTGCTGTAGTGGTGATAAAATATTTATGGACTATTATAGTGTATTGGGACCTATTGACCCTCAAGTCAGAAATAAAGATGGTAAATTTGTTGCTGCACTAGGTTATCTGGACAAAATTAACGAGTTGATAGCAAAAGCAAAAGATAACAAACTTACCAATGCAGAGTTCGTAATTTTGAAAGATTTTGATCTTGCAGAATTACGCGCCTATGAACAAGCTCGTGATCTGGCAGTTGATTTGCTTGTGGAGTGGTTACCGAAATATAAATTTAAAGATTGGAATGAACACCAGTCTTCAAAGGCTCCGGTTTCTAGTGAAGATAAAATTAACAGAGCAGTAGAAATCGCAGAGAATTTGAGCGATAACAAAGAATGGAAGTCGCATGGTCGTCCTATAAGCCGAGAAGAATTGGGTAGACTAAAACTGCAAATCGATCGCTTAGAGGATCATGCGGCAGCATATGCAGCTGTAACAGAATATCATGAGCTCATGATAGATTATGTTAGAAAGTATGATATGAAAAGATTTATTCAAACAAGGAGGTTTTTATAATGTCAATATGCGAAGATGTTCAAAGGATTATAGCAAAAAATGAAAGAACCTTGTTTGATGCAAAGATTTGTGACATGTATGAGGATGCAAGCAAATCATTTCAGGAGTTAGTAGATAAAGGGTTCGCTTTCAAACGTGGATATCAATTGCTGCCCACAGAAAGTGCAATTTCTAATAACATTGATTTTAACATTGGAAACGATTAAGATTATTGCCCGTTGTCAGATAGTTAGCTAAGCTTAAATGTCGCCGAGCAGAGCAGTTACGCTCTGCTCGGCTTTTCTGTTACGCCGCGTGGTCTAAGCCGTTGGTAAATTGGTCGAAGTCGAAATTAAAATCAATCTTCACCTTGTAGTCGCGGAACACCTCA
>JAZRRV010000015.1:0-7434 GCA_045651085.1 Acutalibacteraceae bacterium | reverse complement strand
TACCGCCAAGCGTTGTTTGTCCACGCCGCTATACCCGGTGGAAGAACGGACAATGTGGTTGGACCGTGTGTTGCGCCGTTTTTCAAGCGCCGCACAACGGGTAACCGTGCGTGCTTCGGCACGTCTGGCAACCGCCGCCGGTAAACTGGATGCCATGAGCCCGTTGCGGGTGTTATCCCGCGGGTATGCACTGGTGAGTCGGGGCGATGCGCTGATTCACTCGGTGAGTGAGGCGCACACCGATGACGAATTACAACTCCGTTTACACGATGGAGAATTACACTGCCGCGTTACGGCAACAAAGGGGACAGAGAAATGACAAACGCAATGACATTTGAACAAGCCATGGCGCGTTTGGAGGAGTTGGTGGCGTTGCTGGAAAGCGGCAACGGCACACTGGACGAATCGTTAAAATGGTTTGAAGAGGGAACAAAACTCACGGCATTTTGCAACGAATCCCTGAAGGCGGCAGAGCAAAAAATTACCGCCCTTACCTTAACGGATGGCGGAAAGGACGAATGAGATGGCACTGTATACGGAACGGTTGACTTGCCATTTGGCGGCGGTGGAAAAAGGGCTGGCGCAAGCGCTCCCCAAAGAGGAAGCGGCGGTTAGCGTGGCGCCGTTAATGGCGTATGCGTGTGAGGGCGGCGGTAAACGTCTGCGTCCGGTGTTGTTGCTGGAATTTTGCCATTTGTGTGGCGGGAATGTGCAGGCGGCGTTGCCGTTTGCCGCGGCGGTGGAGATGATTCACTCCTATTCGCTGGTACACGACGATTTGCCGTGTATGGATAACAGCCCGTTGCGCCGCGGCAAGCCGTCGGTACACGCCGCTTACGGCGAAACAATGGCGCTGCTGGCGGGGGATGCTCTGCTCAACCGCGCCTTTGAGGTGATGCTGGAGCCGAAGGGGGAAGTGTCACCGGCCATTGCATTGCGAGCGGCGCACGAATTGGCACACAACGCCGGCATTTACGGAATGATTGGCGGGCAGGTGTTGGACCTTGCGTGCGAGGGGAAATCGGTTTCGCTTTCCACGTTGCAGGAATTGCAAAAAAAGAAGACCGGCGCGTTAATTACTGCGGCCTGCCGTATGGGCGCCATACTGGGCGGCGGCAGTGAAGAGCACATTGAACAAGCCGGACGGTACGGTGATTTTCTGGGTGCGTGTTTCCAAATTGTTGATGATATTTTGGACGTTACCTCCAATGCCGAAACGCTGGGCAAACCGGTGGGCAGTGACGATGAGCACCAAAAAAACACCTATGTGTCTTTGCTGGGGCTGGAGGAGGCGCGCCGCCGTGCCGCCGAGTATACCGAACAAGCAAAAACGGCACTGACTATATTTGGCGAATCCCGCACGGATTTGTGTGCACTGGCAGAAGCGTTGCTGGTTCGTTCACACTGAAAACGAGGAGGTAGCGGCAATGGCACAAACAATTTTGCCGACCATTGAGTCCCCCGATGACGTTAAACAACTATCCCGCGAACAACTGACACAACTGTGTGCGGAATTGCGGGAGACGATTATTGAAACCGTATCCAAAAACGGCGGGCATTTGTCCTCCAATTTGGGTGTGGTGGAATTAACGGTGGCATTACACCGCCAATTTACCGCGCCGGAAGACCAAATTGTGTGGGACGTGGGGCATCAGTGCTACGCCCACAAATTATTGACCGGTCGCCGCAAATCGTTTGATACGTTGCGCCGCGCGGGTGGTATTTCGGGGTTCCCGAAGCCGTCGGAAAGCGCCTACGACACGTTTGTGGCGGGGCATAGCAGTACTTCGGTTTCGGCGGCTAATGGCATCGCTAAGGCGAAAGCACTCGCCAAACGCGGCGGGTATACGGTGGCTGTCATCGGTGACGGCGCCACCACCGGCGGCTTGGCGTATGAAGGATTGTGCAATGCCGGTCGCAGTCACGATAAACTGATTGTGGTGCTCAACGATAACCGTATGTCCATTAGCAGTAACGTGGGGTTTGTGGCGCGGCATCTGGCAACGTTGCGTTCCAACCCGCACTATGTGCAAACCAAAAACGTATTTGGTAATATCATTTCTTCCATTCCGTTGGTGGGTAAACCGTTGTACCGCGCTATGGTACGCGGCAAGGGCAAATTAAAAAATTCGGTATACCATTCCAGCAGTGTGTTTGAGGAAATGGGGTACTATTATCTTGGTCCGGTGGACGGACATAACCTGCGCGATTTAATGCGCGCTTTGCAAACGGCCAAAAACATTGACCGCCCGGTGTTGCTGCACATAGAAACCATTAAAGGTCAGGGGTATGACTACGCGGTGGACAACCCCGACGTGTATCACGGCGTGGGTAAATTTGCTGTGGAAACCGGTAAAACAGAAAAGAGCAACCGCGGATTTTCGCAAGTGGCGGGGGATTGTTTATGCGCCGCCGCACAAGAGGACAAGCGGTTGTGCGTAATTACGGCGGCAATGACCGGCGGTACAGGTCTTAAGGAGTTTGCCGCAAAGTATCCCAAACGGTGCTTTGACGTGGGCATTGCTGAAGAACACGCGGTGACCTTTGCCTCCGGTTTGGCGGTAGGGGGAGCGTTGCCGGTGTTTGCGGTGTATTCCACCTTTTTGCAACGAGCGTACGACCAACTGTTAAACGACACCGCCATTATGAACAATCACATTGTGTTAGCGATTGACCGTGCGGGTTTGGTGCCGGATGACGGCGAGACACACCAAGGCGTGTTTGACGTACCGTTTTTATCCACCATACCGAACACCACCATTTTTTCACCGTCCACGTTTGATGAACTGGAATTGTCGCTGAAACAAGCGTTGTACGATACCACGGGCATTGCCGCCGTGCGGTATCCCAAAGGGGCGCAGGCGGCATCACTTGCCTCCTATCAGCCGGACGGCAAGCCGTTTACGTTATTCCGCGACCCGCTGGCGCATACGTTGATAATTACGTATGGCCGTTTGTTTGGCAACGCTATGCAAACTGCTGCACGGTTGCGCAGTAAACGGCCGTTATCAATTCTCAAACTTAACCGCATTTTCCCCATTCCGGAGGAGACGTTGTCCATTGCCGCGGGGTACTCGCGTATTGTGTTTTTTGAGGAAAGTGCGCGCAACGGCAGTATCTCCCAGCAATTCGGTGCCAAACTGATGGAGCGTGGGTATAAGGGTGTTTATGAGTCGGTAGCTATTGATTGCTTTGTTCCCGCCTGTTCGGTGGACGAAGGGCTGAAACTTACCGGTTTGGACGTAGACGGAATGACTCGGCGTATATTGAGGGAGGGGAACGACCGTGCCAACTGAGCAACGGTTGGATGCCTACTTAGTAGCGCAGGGGTTAGCAACCGGACGCGACAAAGCGTGCGAGCGAATTCGTGCCGGTGAGGTATCGGTAAACGGTATCATTGTGCGCAAACCCGCGCAGCGGGTAACGGAGAATGACGTGGTGGTGTGCACGCTTGCCGCGGAGGCATACGTAGGGCGCGGCGGCATTAAATTGGAACACGCACTGGCACTTACCTCGCCGTTGCCGGAAAACTGTGTGGCGCTGGATGTCGGTGCTTCCACCGGCGGGTTTACCGAATGTTTATTGCGGCACGGTGCCGCGCGGGTGTATGCGGTGGATGTGGGGCACGACCAACTGCATCCGTCTTTGCGGGCGGATGCGCGCGTGCTGGATTTATCCGGTGTGGATATGCGCCGTCAGGAGGAAGTGGCACGGTATATTCCGCCGGCATCGGTGGATTTTGCAACCATGGACGTTTCGTTTATTTCGTTGCGTGCCGTATTACCCGCCGTGTTTGCGTTTTTGAAACCGAATGCGCGGCTGGTGGTGCTTATTAAACCGCAGTTTGAGGCGGGGCGTGCCGATATCGGCAAAAACGGCATTGTGCGCGACCGAAAAGTGCATTGTCGTGTACTGCGCGAACTATGCACGTTTTTTACAGAGCAACGTTGCTTGCTGGAAACGTTGACGGCATCGCCCATTACCGGCGGTGCCGCACGACAGGCGGGAAATATTGAATATCTGGCTATACTGCATTACACGGCAAACGGCGGGGACGTTCCCCTGCCCGATATACGCCGTTTGGTGGAGGAAGCGTTTGAACAACATGCGTGAGCGGAGGTGGAAAATATGAAGGTGGCTGTGATTCCGAATTATCAAACCACGGATAGTAAGGAGACGGTGGAACAAGTGCGTGCGGCTTTGAACGAGCGGCACATCGACTTTTGTATTCCGCAGGACAAAGCGTTCCCTCCGCGCGATATGGAGGCGTGTATGGCTGACTGCGACGTTGTGCTCGCGCTGGGTGGTGACGGTACCATTCTGCACTGTGCAAAACGTGCCGCGGCGCTTGGAAAACCGGTGTTGGGCATTAACAGCGGGCGGCTTGGCTTTATGGCGGGGTTGGAACGGAACGAACTGGACCAACTGGACCGCTTGCTTACCGGCGAATACACGGTGGAACACCGTATGTTGCTGGACGTTACGGTGTGCAGCGCGGGCGGCGAGGTGCACGGTTGTGCATTGAACGAGGCGGTTGTTTCACGCGGGGCGCTATCCCGTATGATTGAACTTGAAGTACAAAACCACGGCAAGCCCGTGGCGGCGTATGAGGCGGACGGCGTGATTGTCGCAACTCCCACGGGGTCAACAGCGTATTCGTTGTCGGCGGGTGGGCCGATGGTGGACCCTTCCATCCGTTGTGTATTGCTTACGCCCATTTGTTCCCATTCCTTACACGCGCGTCCGTACATACTGGGGGATGATGCGGAGGTAACGCTCAAAACCAACCACCGCCCCGACGTTTCGGTGTTTGTCACCGTGGACGGCGAGGAGGCCATTCCCGTGCCGGAAGATGGCGTGGTGCGCATTAAACGGTCACAAACCGAGGTGGCACTCATTCGTATGAACGAGCGGTCATTTTGTGAAATATTGAACGAGAAGTTATTAAACAGGAAGGTGTGAAGATATGAAAACCAAACGTCAATCCCGTATTTTGGAAATTATCCAAAGTCGTCGCATTGAAACACAGGACGAGTTAATTGGCGCCTTGCGCGAAAGCGGATTTCCGGTAACGCAGGCCACGGTATCCCGCGATATTAAAGAACTGCGCTTGGTCAAAACGTTGGATAACAGTGGTGCCTACCGTTACGCGGTTGCCGCGCCCGAAAAAGCGAACATCTCCTCGCGATTTAACTCCATTTTTCAAGATGCGGTGCGCCACGTGGATTTTGCGGGCAACTTGGTGGTAGTAAAATGCATCAGTGGTATGGCGCAGGCGGCGTGCGCGGCCATGGATTCTCTGCATTGGGACACGGTTATCGGCACACTGGCCGGTGACGATACCTTTGTGTGTATTGTTAAAACACAGGAAAACGCGATTGCTTTGGTGGAGGAACTTAAAAAACTGCAACGGCAGAACTAAGAAAGGACAAACGCTATGCTGGAGTGTTTGTACATTGAGAATATTGCGGTTATTGAGAGAGCGGATATTCAATTCCACACCGGTTTTCACGCCTTTACCGGTGAAACCGGTGCGGGTAAGTCTATTATCATTGATGCCATTAACGCGGTGTTGGGTGAACGCACACGGCGTGATTTGGTGCGTACCGGCAGTGACACGGCGCGCGTGAGTGCGCTGTTTACCGATGTATCGGCTTGGGCGACCGCGCGTTTGGAGGAACTGGGATTCCCGCCGGATGAGGAGGGGAACCTGTTGGTTTCCCGCACCATTGCCGCGGAGGGGAAAAGCAGTTGCTCTGTCAACGGTCGACCGGCTACGGCATCGTTGTTGCGGGAGATTGGCGGAGTACTGATTGACCTGCACGGTCAGCACGAAAACCAGTTGTTGCTCTCGCCCGACCAGCATTTGGCGTATTTGGACCGCTTTGGTGAACTGACTGCCGTGCGTGAGGATTACGCGGCAACATATCGCGAATGGTCGCGTGTAAAACGGGAAATGAGTCACGCGGATATGGATGAGCAGGAAAAGGCGCGCCGCTTGGATTTGTTGCAGTACCAGATTCGCGAGATAGAATCCGCCGCTTTGCGTGAAGGCGAGGAAGAGGATTTACAAGCGCGGCGTACCTTATACCGTCACGCCGAAAAGGTGGCGGGGCAGATACATCGCACGCAGGCGTTGTTGTTTGGTGACGAGGAGAGTGACGGCTCGCTTTCGCTGGCACAACAAGCCGTTGCTTGTGCGGAGAGCGCGGCGCGCTACTTAGAGCAAGCCGAAGCTCCTGCCAAGCGGTTGCAAGAAGCGTTGTACGAATTACAAGATGCGGCAGAGGAACTGCGTGACGTGGCGGATTTGTTGGATTTTGACCCGCGCGAGCGGGATGCTGCCGAGGAACGGTGGGAGGTTATCCGCCGTTTAACAGCAAAATACGGTGCGACCACGGCCGACGTATTGGCGTTTTTGGATAAAGCAAAAGCGGAGTTGGAGAAAATTGAACTGTCCGATGAGACAATGCGTCGTCTGGGGGAAGAAGAACAGCGGTTGTATGCGGCAATGACGCAGGCGGCCGAGCGGTTAACCGAGTGCCGTGCGGAGGCGGCACGGCGATTTGCCGATGCCGTGAGGGAGCAATTAACCTTTTTGGATATGCCCAACGTATCGCTTATCATTTGTCGGCAGGCGGCGGAGTATACCGCTACCGGTGCCGACCGTATTGAATTTCAAATGTCTGCCAACGTCGGGGAACCGCCTAAGCCGATTATCCGCATTGCTTCGGGTGGCGAATTATCGCGTATTATGTTAGCCATTAAAACGGTGCTGGCCGATGCGGATGAGATTGATACGCTGATTTTTGACGAAATCGATGCCGGTATCAGCGGGCGTGCGGCACAAAAGGTGGGCAATCGTTTGCGTCTTACGGCGCGCGGCACAACGGGCGGGAGAAACCGCCAAGTATTGTGTGTGACTCATCTGGCACAGATTGCCGCACAAGCAGGGCACCACTACCTTGTTGAAAAATCCGTGCGCGACGGGCGCACTTACACCGCTGTTACATCGCTTTCGCCGGCAGAGCGCGAACGGGAGTTGGCGCGCATCATCGGCGGCGACGTTACCGAGGCCAACTGTCAAGCCGCGCGAGAAATGCTGGAAAACAGTGAGCTGGAAATTGTGCTATAAATAAAACTGCAAAACAAAGATAAGGATACCGAAAGATGAGCGGATACCAAGATTTTTCTGAATTTTATGACAGATTGACCGAAGACGTGGATTATGCGGGCTACGCCGCGTATTTGTTGTCGTTGTTTGAAAAGCACGGCACGCGTCCGCGTACGGTGTTGGATATTGCTTGTGGCTCGGGCAGCTTGTGTGCGGAACTGGTGCGCCACGGGGTAGACCCCATTGGTATTGACGGTTCAGAAACCATGCTCGCCAAAGCCGCGGAAAAATTGCCCGTGGGCACGTTGCTTTTGTGCCAA
>JAZRRV010000014.1:0-5206 GCA_045651085.1 Acutalibacteraceae bacterium | reverse complement strand
TGCGTGCCGCCGGCGGTGAGCAAGCGCGACGTTGGCAAGCCAATGCCAACGGTGTTGACATCAATCATAATTTTAACGCAGGTTGGGAAAAATTGCAACAAGCGGAACGGGAACAGGGGATTTTTGGGTTTTCGGCACGCCAGTGGGGTGGTCCCGCGCCGGAAAGCGAACCGGAAACGCGCGCTCTTACGGGGTTGTGTGAACGAATGGCGTTTCAGCACGCAGTAGCGTTGCACAGTCAGGGTGAGGAGATTTACTGGCAATACGGCGACCGCACGCCGCCGGAGAGTGAATTGATGGCGTGGGCGATGGCCGTTTCTTCCGGATATACGGTATCACATCCCGCTGGGTTAGCATCGCACGGTGGGTTTAAGGACTGGTTTATTGAGCACTACGGCCGTGCCGCTTTTACCATTGAATTGGGGCGGGGAACAAATCCACTTCCGCTCTCTTCTTTTGAAAATTTCTATGCAAAAGCACGTGAGATGTTAATGGTTTCTTTGTTTCTCTAATAGTTTCCTGTTGCAAATAAGAAGAGAATATATTATAATTACAATGTTGGAGTGCGCAATAGAATGGGACGAGGGAAACGTATGAAACCTAGGTTACGGCACGGCGATATTTTTTCGATAGTCGGTGTTGGCTTGGCGGCGCTATTGTGTGGTGTTGGGCTTTGGTTTCAGCATACTCCCGCGGCTCGGGTGGCTATTCGGTATCCTGACGATTCCTCTGCAACGTTTCCGCTGACAGAATCGCGGGAAATTGTCGTGGAAGGGAACCACGGCATTGTATTGACCGTAACCATAGCCGAAGGTCGCGTGTGCGTGAGCGAAAGTTCTTGCCCCGACCACGTTTGTGTGCGTAGTGGGTGGTTGTCTAAAAACGGACAAGTTGCCGCTTGTGTACCGGCAGGGGTATACGTGCAGGTGGTTGGCGGCAGCAGCGAAGTGGACGGGGTGACGATATGAAAAACACACCCATTCAACGATTGACGATTACCGCATTGCTGGCGGCACTGGCATTAGCCCTTTCGTTTTTAGAGAGTTTACTACCGCCTCTGCCGGTGCCCGGCGTTCGGTTCGGCTTAGCCAACGTGGTGATTATGGCGGCGTTAGCGGGAGTCTCTTTCACCGGCGCGGCGGGCATTACGGCGGCAAAATCCCTGTTTGCTTTGTTAACGCGCGGTCCCGTGGCTTGCTTAATGAGCACCCTCGGCGGTGCGTTGGCGTTGCTCGCTATGGCGGCGGCTTGCCGCTGGGGGCGTCGGTGGTTCAGCTTTATCGGTGTGGGCGTACTGGGTGCGGCCGCGCACAACGTGGGGCAACTACTCGGTGCGGTGACACTGTTGGGTTCCGCTATGTGGTATTACACCCCCGTATTGTTATTGGTTTCTATTCCCACCGGTGTGGTTACCGGTGCGGTTATGAATATCCTCTACCCGCATATTCGACAGTTTTCTTTGTAATTCGTATCCTTAGGAAAGGTGTGATACTATGTCTCAGTTCACTCGGTTGTGGAAGCCGCACGGTGGTGTACATCCGGCGCAATCCAAGTACACGGCCGATATTGAAAGCGTTACCATGCCCATTCCAAAGACCATTGTACTCTCTATGGCGCAACACATTGGTGCGCCGTGTACGCCTACCGTTAAAGTAGGGGATACGGTAGAGGTCGGGCAAGTGGTGGGCGATAGCGAAGCGCCCGTTTCCGCCCCCATACACAGCAGTGTTTCCGGAATAGTGACCGGCACCAAAGAGTTGCTATTGCCCGGTGGCCGCAAGGCAGCGGCACTCGTAATCGAATCGGACGGTGAACGCCGCCCGCACAGCAGTATGCAACCGCCGCAAGTCAGCACGTTTGAGGAATTTATTGCCGCCGTGCGTGCTTCCGGTATTGTGGGCCTTGGCGGTGCAGGGTTCCCTCTGCACGTTAAACTGAACCCCAAAAACCGTGGTGCGATTGATACCATCATTGTCAATGCCGCGGAATGTGAGCCGTACATCACCTCGGACTATCGTGAATGTATGGAAAATTCGTGGGACATTATTTCCGGTTTGCGCACGGTTATGGAGTATTTGGGTGCGTCCAATGCCATTATCGGCATTGAAAGCAACAAACCGGCGGCCATTGCCGTGTTATCGCATATGGCGGCTACCATCAACGACCCGCGGCGCTCCATTATGGTGAAGGCATTGCGCACCCGCTACCCGCAGGGTGCCGAAAAAGTGCTGATAGCGGAATGTACCGGCCGCATTGTTCCCACCGGCGGTTTACCGGCGGATGTGGGGTGTATTGTGATGAACGTTACCTCGGTTGCCAAGTTGCGTCGGTATTTCAAGACCGGAACACCGCTGATTCGTAAGCGCGTTACTGTGGCGGGTTCGGCGGTGGAACATCCTATGAATTTGCGCGTAGCCATCGGTACGCCTATTCGGGATATTTTGGCGTATGTCGGGCTCAAAAAGCCGGTGCGTAAACTTATTAGCGGCGGCCCGATGATGGGTTTGGCGCTTATGAACGACGAATTGCCGTTGCTCAAACAAAACAATGCCATCTTGGCGTTTGCGGAGGAGGATGTGCAGGAAATCCCTGCCAGTACGTGTATTCGGTGCGGCCGTTGTGTGGATGCCTGCCCAATGACGTTGTTGCCGACCTCTATTACAAAAGCATATATGGCGAAGGATTTGAACGAACTGCGCCGTTTGCGGACGATGACGTGTATGGAATGTGGATGTTGCACGTTTTCTTGTCCGGCGCACCGCCCCATTCAGCAAACCATTCGTATGGCTAAGGACGTGCTTCGTGCCGCCGACCAGCCGAGAAAGGACGGTTAACGTATGCAACAGACATTGTTGGTTTCTGCTTCGCCGCACGTGCATTGCGGTATGAACACGCGGGATATTATGCGCGACGTCATTATTGCGTTGGTTCCTGCGCTAATTGCTTCGGTGTATCTCTTTGGTTTTCGTGCGTTGGCGGTGGAGTTGGTGTGCGTGGCGTCGGCACTGGCGGCAGAATATCTTTGCCGACGGGTGATGAAACGCCCGCAAACCGTAGGGGATTTTTCGGCCATTGTCACCGGTTTGCTGCTGGCGTTTAACCTGCCCTCCACCATTCCGCTGTGGCAAGCGGCATTTGGTAGCGTGGTGGCTATTGTTATGGCCAAGCAGATGTTTGGCGGTTTGGGGCAGAATTTTGTTAACCCCGCTTTGGTTGGCCGCATTGTGTTGATGGGCAGTTTCCCGGATGAAATGAACAACTGGACAGTGCCATTGCCGTTGCTGGACAAGGTGGATGCAACGTCATACGCAACACCGTTGGCGGAAATGGTTAATAACCCCGAGGCAGAGCAGTCGTTATTGGATTTGTTGTTTGGTTTGCGCGGCGGTTCGTTGGGCGAGACTTGCGTGGTGGCTTTACTGCTCGGCGGTGTATATTTGGTGATTCGTCGCGTTATCAGCCCGATGATTCCGCTGGTGTACGTTGGCACGGTGTTTGTGCTTACGTGGTTGCTGGGTGCCAATGCACCGGTGCACATTCTTTCGGGCGGACTAATGTTGGGTGCCATTTTTATGGCAACCGATTACGCCACTTGCCCCATTAACCGCACCGGTAAATTCGTATACGCCATTGGTTGCGGTATGCTCACGGTGTTAATTCGGCTATACGGCTCTTTGCCGGACGGTGTATCGTTTGCCATTGTTATTATGAATATTTTAACACCGCTGATTGAGCGCGTGACGCGTCCGCGTCCGTTTGGCGAAAAGAGAAAGGCGGTGCGGCAATGAAATCCATTCGTGAAATTTTGGTATCGGCGCTGGCGCTGATGCTGATTGCTGGCGCGGTTACGGCGGCACTAGCCGGAACCAACGCCCTGACGGAAGGCCGCATTCAAGCGGAAATGGAAAAAACCGAAAACGCCGCTCGCCTGCAAGTGATTGCCGCAGAGCAATTTGATAAGAAAACCCTGACCGACGGTGATAATGCGATGGTGTATTACGAAGCGTTGAGCGACGGAAAAACGGTGGGATATGTGTTTACCGCCGCGGTTTCCGGTAAAAGTTCCGGCTTAATCGTCATGACGGCTATTCGTACCGATGGGACGATTGCGGGCGTTAAAATCACCGAAGATAATGAAACGGCCGGATACGTGGATAAGATTGTTAAAGACGGATTTTTGGAGCGCTTGGCGGGTAAACCCGCACAGGAGATAAAATTCGGCGAAAACGGGGTAGAGGCGGTTTCGCAAGCCACCAAAACCTCCAATGGTGTCCGCAAGGCGGTCAACCAAGCCGTTGCGTGGTATCAGCAGATACAAGGAGGGGTGACAAATGAGTAACCGTTATTGGAACACGTTTTCCAAGGGATTGTTGCGTGAAAACCCCACGTTCCGTTTGTTGTTGGGCACTTGTCCCACGCTGGCTGTCACCACAGCGGCGGCTAACGGTTTGGGAATGGGCGCGGCGGCTACGTTTGTGTTGGTATGTTCTAACATTGTTATTTCTTTGTTGCGCAAGGTCATTCCCGACAAGGTGCGGTTACCCGCCTATATTGTTGTTATTGCCGGCTTTACTACCATTGTGCAAATGTTGGTAAAAGCGTATTTGCCGGCCATTGATAAATCGCTGGGCATTTACCTGCCGCTCATTGTGGTAAACTGCATTATACTCGGCCGTGCCGAGGCATTTGCCGGCAAAAACAGTGTGGGATTATCCGCACTGGACGGGCTGGGAATGGGCGCCGGTTTTACCGCCGCTTTGG
Source organism: Acutalibacteraceae bacterium (assembly GCA_045651085.1). GTDB lineage: Bacteria > Bacillota > Clostridia > Oscillospirales > Acutalibacteraceae > RGIG3009. The sequence goes on along the minus strand of JAZRRV010000014.1, from coordinate 445 downwards.
TGGTAATGGGTTCTATTCGCGAATTTTTGGGAAACGGTACGGTGTTTGGTTGGCCGGAAAGCGGGTTGTTCCCGCCGATTACCATTTTCGTGTTACCGGCAGGCGGCTTTTTTGTGTTCGGTATGCTCATTTGGTTGGTAAACCGTTTAGCAACTAAATTAGAGCAAAATGAAACCCGCCGCGAACTGTCCAACGTTACAGCGTGTGCGGCGTGCCCTATGGCGGGCGCGTGCCACGGAGAGGGGGCGAAAGCGGATGAATAATTTGTTTGCTATTCTTATTGGCAGTTTGTTGGTAAACAACTTTGTTCTTTCACAGTTTTTGGGTATTTGCCCGTTTTTGGGCGTGTCCAAAAAACTCAATTCCGCCGTTGGCATGTCGGTTGCCGTTATCTTTGTTATGGTAATGGCCTCGGCGGCTACGTGGCCCATTTATACGTACTTGC
>JAZRRV010000013.1:0-9341 GCA_045651085.1 Acutalibacteraceae bacterium | reverse complement strand
CACGCCCATCGGGCCGTTCCACACCACGGTTTTGGCGGATTTCACTTCGTTTGCAAACAATTCCGCGGTGGCAGGGCCAATATCCAAACTCATTTGGTCGGCGGGAATCGCATCTGCCGCAACCACGGTAACGTCTACCGGTGCATCAATCGGGTTGGGGAATTCTTTGGCAATCTTGCAATCCACCGGCAACAGAATTTTAACGCCCTTTGCTTCGGCGCGTGCCAGCATTTCGCGGCAGTAGTCAATTTTTTCGCTATCCAGCAGGGAGGTACCCACACCGTAGCCCTTGGCGGCCAAGAAGGTGTAAGCCATACCGCCGCCGATAATGAGGGTGTCTGCCTTGTTGAGCAGATTTTCAATTACGTTGAGTTTGTCCGCCACTTTGGCACCGCCCAAAATGGTAACAAACGGACGGGTGGGGTTTTCCACCGCACCGCCCAAGAACTGAATCTCTTTTGCCATAAGGTAGCCGTTGGCGGATTCCTCCACAAACGAAGCCACGCCCACGGTGGAGCAGTGCGCGCGGTGCGCGGCGCCGAACGCATCGTTGACGAACAAGTCGCACAACGAGGCCAAATCGCGCGAAAACGCTTCGCCGTTTTTGGTTTCCTCCGCACGGTAACGGGTGTTTTGCAGCAACACAACGTCGCCGTCTTTCATAGCGGCAACGGCGGCTTTGGCGTTGTCGCCCACCACGGTATCATCCGCGGCAAACTCTACTGCTTTGCCCAGTTTTTCTGCCAAACGCACCGCTACGGGAGCCAGCGAAAATTCCGGTTTGGCTTCGCCCTTCGGTTTGCCCAAGTGCGAGCAAAGAATGACTTTTGCCCCTTGGTTGATAAGATACTGAATGGTAGGCAGTGCCGCGACAATGCGGTTTTCATCCGTAATAACGCCGTTTTTCAGCGGTACGTTAAAATCGCAACGAACCAGCACGCGCTTGCCTTTTACATTCAGGTCTTCTACAGTTTTTTTGTTCAAGAGATTCATACGAATTCCCCTTTCATACTTTTGGTGTTCCGCTTCCGTTGGAAAGAAACCCCATACATAGAATATTTTACTATTTTTTCATATTTAATGCAAGGGGTTGACAGAAAAAAGACAAATTTTTAACAATAAAATCCCCGCGGCAAGCAGTTGCCGCGGGAGAATGGTTATTTTCTGCGTTTTTTTGCGCGTTTTCGGTTGTAGCGGACAGTAAGAACGGCGTAACCGACGCCCGCTCCCACCAGCAACAACACAAGGGCCAACGTCCAGCCGGAGAACAGGACTTTACGGATTCCCTCCCACGCCGCCACTGCGACGTTGTACGAGGCGCTTTCGCCCGCCACCAGTTCGGCGGTGCTGAGCAGTTGCTCCCCCAAATACAATTCCACACGACCCAGCACCTGCCCCTTTTCCACGGGGGCACGGCAGGTTTCCTGCGCGGGAATTACCTTGCGTGTGAGTGAGGATAAATCGGTCTCCTTACCCACCACGGTGGTAACGTCCTCGGTGGGGACAAGCGACACGGAGTCTCGTTGCGCCGAACCGCTGACCGGCAAGCGGCTCACGGGCTCGTCCTTGCGCAACAAGGTTTGGTAGGTGAACCCAATCAGCCCCCAGCGAATAAGCAGTCGCGCCTCGGCATAAGCGGTATGGAGAACATTTCCCTCTTCGTCTTTGCGGGGGGCACCCATCACCACGGCCATATACTCGTAGCCGTCCAGTGCGCCGTATTCCACCACGCTGGTTTCGGTAAGCGTGCCGCCCGTGCGCCCGCCCACGGCATAGGTATAAAACGCGGAGGAGGATTGCCGAATCATATCGTTACTGCTGGGCCAACTGCGGCGAGAGCCGCCGGAGACGGGCTTTACCGTCCATTCGGTGAGTTCCAACATCGTGCGGAGTTCGGGATATTGCATAGCGTAGCGTGTAAAAATCACCGTATCCCGTGCGGACATATACTGCCCCTCTTCGTTTAAGCCAATAACGTTGGTAAAGTGTGAGTTGGTGCACCCTAATTCCTGCGCAAAACCGTTCAGCCCCTCCACAAACGCCTCCGGCGAGCCGCTCAGCGCTTGCGCCAAGGTGACGGCACAATCGGCGGCGGTTTGAATGACACAAAGGGTGAGCAAGTCGCGCAGTTTCCATGTTTCGCCGAAATTCATCAGTGCCACGTGCAAGCCGGTACCCGCCACGTTGTGGTTAAACAACTCCAACGAATACGAGGCCGTAACGGCATCCATATCTAACTTTTGGTCGGTAATAAGTTTCATAGCGTAACCCGCCATCGCTACTCGCATCAGCGAACCGGGTTGATAGCGAACGTCCGCCTCTTTTTCGTACAATACCACGTCGTCCTTCGGTTCCATACCGATATATAACATCATTGCCGAGGGAGCGGTAATGGTTTCCTCCTCGGTGGCGGGGAATTCGTAACGTAACGAGTTTGCCGCGGCAGAAAACGTGCCGCCAAACAAAACAAGCGACAGTGCCAGCGCCAACACGCGCCGCACCACGGTGCGATGGGTCATAACTACAAACTCCTTCCGATATTATTCCTCAAAAACCAGTGTGGTATGTTGGCAAACTTCCAAAATCTTATCCCGCAACGCAAAAAAATCCGCCAGTGCTTCGGGCTTTTGGTTGGGATTGCGTAAAATGGCGGCGGGGTGGAACATACCCATATACCACACGCCGTCCTTTTCAAACCACTGTCCGTGCTGTTTTGTGACCTTAAAATCGGGGGAAATCATACGAAACGCTGCTACACGGCCGAGCGCCACCACGATTTTGGGTTGAATGTACTCGATTTGGCTACGCAACCAGTGGGCACAGGCGTCCTGCTCCTCCGGCAACGGGTCGCGGTTGTGCGGCGGACGGCATTTTACCATGTTGGCAATGTAAATGTTGTGCTTACGGGACAAGCCAACCGCCGCCAACATCACGTCTAACAACTGCCCTCCGCGGCCGACAAACGGTTCGCCCTGCTTGTCCTCGTTTTCGCCGGGGCCTTCGCCAATAAACAACACCTCGGCGTTGGGGTTCCCCGTGCCGAACACCACGTGTTGCCGCGTTTCACACAAGCCGCAGGCGCAGCATGTGCGGCAGGTTTGCTCTAATGCGCGGAAATCCGCCTCATTCATACCGCTCACTCCCTTATACTCCATTTATATAGTATACCACGCCACAGTGGGTATGTAAAGAAAAAGCGCGGCGACAATATCCGCTTTATTTCACAAAAAAACAGAAATTTTGACAATCTTGATGTTTCACATGAAACATTTTTGAAAAAACCACCGTTGTTTTGCGTTTTTCCTCTTTTCATAGCATAAAAATTGTGTTATGATGAAACTATCGTCAAAAAGACGACAAAGAGGTGACAGAATGGGCAAAATAATTGCCGTGGTAAACCAAAAAGGCGGCGTAGGGAAAACGACGACGACCGTAAATTTAACGTCGGCGGTAGGTGCCGCGGGGAAACGGTGTTTGCTGGTGGATTTAGACCCGCAGGGAAATGCGACCAGCGGTGTGGGAATTGACAAACGCGCCGCAGGGGATTCGGTGTATGAACTGCTCATCGGCACGGCGGAGCCCGCCGCGGCAGTGCGCACCACACCGTTTCGCAATGTGGATGTGTTGCCGTCCGGTATGCAGTTGGCAGGGGCGGAAATTGAGTTGGTAGAAATCAATCGCCGTGAAAATCGGCTAAAAGCCGTGTTGGCGGTGTTGCGTGACCAATACGATTATGTGTTTATTGACTGCCCGCCGTCGCTCGGGTTGCTTACGCTCAATGCGTTGTGCGCGGCGGATACGTTGCTGGTACCCATTCAGTGTGAATACTATGCGTTGGAGGGGTTGTCGCAGTTGATGGCGACGGTGCGGCAGGTAAAGCGTTTGTACAATCCGCAGTTGGAGTTGGAGGGCGTGCTGCTCACGATGTTTGACGGGCGGCTGAATTTGACGCAACAAGTGGTGGCGGAAGTAAAGCGGTTTTTTCCGCGCAAGGTGTTTGCCACGCCCATTCCACGCAGTGTGAGGTTGTCGGAAGCGCCCAGTTTTGGGAAGCCCATTAATTATTACGATAAAAGTTCCAAAGGCGCCGTGGCGTATGATAAGTTGGCGCAGGAACTGATACACGGACGATAGGGGGGTCTTTATGGCGGCAAAAATCGGCGGTTTGGGCAAAGGGCTGGAAGCGTTGTTTGCCGAAAACGCAGTGGAGGAGCAGGGGAAAACCGTAACTCTGCGCATTTCGGAGATTGAACCCAACCGCGACCAACCGCGCAAACAGTTTGACGAGGCGGCGCTGGCGGATTTGTCGGCATCCATTGCGCAACACGGGGTATTGCAACCGTTGCTGGTTCGCCCGTTGCCCAGCGGACGGTATCAACTGGTGGCGGGCGAGCGGCGCTGGCGTGCTTCCCGTATGGCGGGGTTAACCGAAGTACCGGTTGTGGTACGCGAAATGAGCGAGCAGGAAGCGGCGGAACTGGCGTTGATTGAAAACTTGCAACGGCAGGACCTCAACCCGATGGAAGAAGCGGTGGGATACCGCACGCTGATGGAGCAATACGGTATGACGCAGGAAGAAGCGGCGCAGGCGGTGAACAAATCCCGTCCGGCGGTGGCCAATGCGTTGCGGTTGCTGAATTTACCGTCGGAAATTGCCGAACTGGTACGGGAAGGCAAACTGTCAGCGGGCCACGCGCGCACGTTGCTTGCGTTTGAAACGCCGCAGGCACAAAAAGAGGCGGCGGCAGCGGTGCTGGCACAGGATTTGTCGGTGCGTGCGTTGGAAAAAATGGTTAAGTCCTCTCGCGCCAAAACCAAACCCGGTACACCGCATCGGCGGGAAGCGCTGTATGACGAAGTGGAACTGGTATTGACCGAACAACTCGGACGGCGTGTGCGGGTGTTGGATAAGGATAATAAAGGGGTATTGCAACTGGAGTTTTACTCCAAAGACGATTTAACGGCGCTGGCCAATGCGTTAGCACCGCGCGAATAAGGAAAGGAAAGATACGTATGGTAGACATTAAACTGGTGCGCAGCAATCCGGATTTTGTAAAAGAAGCGGTGCGCAAGCGCGAAATGGAACTGGACAGCGTGATTGACGAGATTTTGGCGATTGATGCTGAGCGTCGTCAACTCTCGGGTGAGACGGATGCGTTGAAAGCGAAGCAAAACGCCGTTTCCAAACAGATTCCGCAGATGAAAAAAGAGGGCGGCGACGTTTCGGCCATTATGGCGGAAATGAAAGAGTTGTCTGCCAAGATTAAGCAAGCGGACGTGGCTATCGGCGAACTGGAGGAAAAACAAAAATCGTTGTTGCTGGCTATCCCCAACCTGCCGGATGCGGATTTGAAAGCCGGCGGCAAGGAAAACAATGAAGCGGTGCACTATTTTAAGGAACAACCGCAGTTTTCGTTCCCGATTCGCAACCACGTGGAATTGTGCGAGAATTTGGGCTTGATTGATTACGAGCGCGGCGCAAAAGTAGCGGGTAACGGTAGTTGGGTGTACCGCGGCTGGGGTGCGCGTTTGGAATGGGCTATTTTGAACTTCTTTATTAATGAGCATTTGGCCGACGGCTACGAACTGATTTTGCCGCCGCATATGCTGGGGTACGAATGCGGTTACGTAGCGGGACAGTTCCCCAAGTTTGAGGAGGAAGTGTACTGGATTCAAAACCCCACCAGTTCCGACCGTAAATTTATTCTTCCCACGGCGGAAACGGTGCTGGTCAACCTGCATCGTGACGAAATTCTTTCTCGCGAGCAGTTGCCGTTTAAGTACATTGCGTACACGCCCTGCTATCGCCGCGAGGCGGGCAGTTACCGTTCGGAAGAACGCGGTATGATTCGCGGACACCAGTTTAACAAGGTGGAAATGGTGCAGTACACCACCGCGGAAAACTCCGACGCCGCGTTTGAGGAGTTGGTGGGCAAAGCCGAGCGGTTGGTGCAAAAATTGGGGTTGCATTATCGTCTCTGCAAATTGGCGGCGGGCGACTGCTCGTTCTCCATGGCGCGGACATCGGATATTGAAGTATGGATTCCCAGTATGGGCATTTACAAGGAGGTAAGTTCCGCCTCCAACGCGCGTGATTATCAGGCGCGCCGTGGTAACATTAAATACCGTGACGAAAACGGCAAGTTGCAGTTGGCACACACGTTGAACGCTTCCGGCTTGGCAACCAGCCGTGTTATTCCCGCGCTGGTGGAGCAGTACCAGAATGAGGACGGTTCGGTAACCGTTCCCGAGGTGCTGCGCCCGTATTTGGGGATTGACGTGATTCGCCCGTAACTCGTTTCACGTGAAACAAACGGTCAGTTCGAAACCATCCTGACCCTGCGGTTGCAGCCGCAGAAATCAAAACTATGGAGGCAATTTTGTGAAAACGAACAGCAAAGTTGTGTATTTGGCGCAAAGCGGTGTGATTGCCGCGGCGTATGTGGCGCTGACAACGTTGTTACAACCGCTTGGGTTTGGACCGGTGCAGTGCCGCTTGGCGGAGGCGTTGACGATACTTCCCGTGTATTGTCCGGCAGCCATTCCGGGACTAACGATAGGGTGCTTTTTGTCGAATTTCGTTGGATTGAGCACGGGAGCTAACCCCGCCGGTGGATGGGATTTGCTTTTGGGCACGGCGGCAACCGGCGTGGCGGCATTGTTGACGTATCGATGGCGCCGCGTGCGGGTAGCAACGCTACCGGTGGCGGCAACCCTGCCGCCGGTGGTGCTGAACGCACTGGTTGTGGGAACAGAATTGTATGTGGTATACGGCGGGTTCCCGCTGGGGGTACACATCCTTTTGGTGGGCGCGGGGCAGTTGATTGCCTGCACTGCCGGCGGGTTGTTGCTGGCGGCGGCACTGGAGCGCTTAGGAGTAAAACGCGGATTTTGACAAACAAAAAAGCGGACGATTACGAAACGTCCGCTTTTTGACTTTTTGTATTAAAGCATGGTAACAAGAGTGCAAACGGCGTAAATGAACGGTTGGTGTAACAAGTAAATCCACAAAGACCATTGCCCCGCACGGGCAAGAAACGGAACGCGCCGACGGTACGCCCATTTGGGGAGATGCCTGCGCCACGTACCCACGTACGAACCGGTTAAAAAGCAGAACAGCCACGGAAGCAAGGGGAAATAGTCTCCGGTGGCGCTTACGGGGCATAACCCCAGTGCGTATAACCACGGGTTGTTTTGCGTGGCGGCGGGAACGCTCCACCGAAACACGCCCGGAATGCCGAACCAAGCGCCGTTGTATTCCGGCACGTGGTAGCACAATACGAACAGTGCGGCGCACAACAAGGCGCCCAGCCAGGCGGGGAGGCAACGCAACGTGGGGCGGAACAGCGCATACACCAACATACACGCCGCCAGGCAATGCAACACGCCAAACCAAATAACCGAACCGGAGGGTAACATACGCCACCATTCGGCGCACCACAACACGGCGGTTAGCAGAATGGCTACGCCGGCAAGCGACAAACCGCGTTTTAGGTTGTTGCGCGATAAATGGCAACAAAAGCCGGAAATGAAAATAAACAATCCGGCAAATAGCGGCTCTGCCGGCTTAAAAAAGTCAAACAGCGTTTCTGCAAAAGCAATGTCAAACACATAGCCAATCGTGTAAAACGCGTGGTAAAAAACCATTAGGATAACGCAAAACCCGCGCAACTCGTCCAATACATGAATGCGGCGGGAACGGGAATGTGCCACAGTGCTTCCTCCTTAAACAAATGATACTTGCATTGTAGCACATTTTTACGTGGCTGAAAACGCCGAAAATTAAACAAACAGTATAAAACAAGCAAAAATATACAGAGGGTGAAATTAAAATGACGGGGTTATGGGGTACGATAGTGAACGTTGCGGCAGTATTGCTGGGCGGTGTTATTGGGTTATTGCTTAAAAAGGGTATTCCCGAGAGGATAAGCAATGCGCTAATGACCGGCGTGGGGTTTTGCGTGATATACATTGGGATTCGGGGCAGTTTGGACGGCGAAAACACGCTGGCGGTGGTGTTGTCGGTGGTGTTGGGCGCCGCGCTGGGTCAGTGGGTAGATTTGGATGCACGGCTAAAACGGTTGGGCGAGCGTGCGGAAGCGCGTTTTGGTAACGCACAAGGCGGCAACGGACGTTGGGCGCAGGGGTTTGTGAGCGCCAGTTTGTTGTTTTGTGTGGGAACGATGGCGGTCGTGGGTTCGTTGCAAAGTGGGTTGCAAGGCAACCACGAAATGTTGTATTTGAAATCCTTGTTAGACTGCATTTCCTCGGTGGTGTTTGCCGCCACACTGGGCGCGGGTGTGTTACTTTCGGCTGCCACGGTATTGGTGTATCAAGGGAGCATTACCTTGCTGGCACAGTTGGTAGCCCCGTATTTGGGCGATGCCGTTGTAGCCGAGATGAACTGCGTGGGTTCACTACTTTTGGTTGGATTGGCATTGAATTTGTTGAAAGTAGCGGATATTAAAGTGGCAAACTTTGTACCGGCGGTGTTGATGCCGATAGTGGTATACCCGTTGTGCGAACTTATTTTATAAAATGCAGTAACTTTTGAAAAAGCGGTTGACAGAGAGAAAAAAGTGTGCTACAATAGCCGTTGCCGCTTGTTCCGGGCGGTGTTTTGTCGACCGATAAAACACCGAAAAGTGAAGCAATTCCGCCCGTGCGCAGCGAGTCTAAAGAAAAGGCAGGTACTAGTATGTACGCCATTATTGAAACCGGCGGCAAGCAGTACAAAGTGCAAAACGGCGACGTTTTGTTCGTTGAAAAGCTGGACGCTGAAGAAGACAGCAACATCGTGTTCAACAAAGTTGTGGCTCTTCACAACGACAAAGAACTCAAACTGGGTTCTCCGTATTTGAAGACCGCGTATGTGGATGCGCACGTGCTGAAAAACGGCAAAGCCAAGAAGATCACGGTGTTTACCTATCGCCCCAAAAAGGGTAGCAAACGCGCGATGGGTCATCGTCAGCCCTACACCAAGGTGCAAATCGAAGGCATCCACGCCAGAGCACCCAGAGCACCCAAGGCGGAAGCCCCCGCTGAGGAATGATTCGCGCCAATATGCTGAGCCGCGGCGGCAACCTGTGCGGGTTTGACGTACAAGGTCACGCCGGCCAAGCGGAGCAGGGTCGCGACATTGTGTGCGCTGCGGTTTCCTCCGCCGTTTATCTGGCCGCCAACACACTTACGGAAGTGTGCGGGTGTCGGGCAACGGTTAAGGAACAAGAAGGGCGGTTACGCGTTCTTGTCTCGGCAGGAGAGGAGAACAAAGCAACCACTGTCTTGCGTGGGCTGCAGCTTCATCTGGAAGGGCTTTGTGCCCAGTATCCACAGTACAT
>JAZRRV010000012.1:0-5666 GCA_045651085.1 Acutalibacteraceae bacterium | reverse complement strand
GGTGTGCAATCCATTGAACGGAGCGGGGTGTAACGAATGAAAGCAGTGTTTCAACGGGTATACAATGCCGAGGTAACGGTAGAGGGTCGTTCCACCGGCCGTATCGGCGCGGGTGCGCTGATTTTGCTGGGCGTACTGCGAGAAGATACGGCGGAACAAGCCGTGCTGATGGCACAAAAAATTGCGCATTTGCGTGTTTTTACCGATGAGCAAGATAAAATGAACCTCTCGCTGGTAGACATCGGCGGCGAGGCGTTGGTGGTGTCCAACTTCACGTTGGCAGCCAATTGTTCGCACGGGCGGCGGCCCGAATTTTTGGCGGCTGCGCGTCCGGAACAGGCCGAGCCGTTGTACGAGCGTTTTATGGAGGAACTGAGTGCCTGCGGTATTCGTGTAGCGTCGGGCGAATTTGGTGCCGATATGACAGTGGCAATGAGCGGCGAAGGACCCGTCACCATTGTGTTGGATACGGCGGATTGGGAGAAAAAACGATGAAGGTATCGTACTATCCGTTGGGGGCGTATCAGGCCAACTGCGTGGTGCTATCGGACGAAAACGGCTCGCTGGTCGTAATTGACCCGGGCGATGAAGCACCGCGCTTGCTGGCTCGCTTGCAAGAAAGCGGCGAAACGGTGGTTGCCATTTTGCTCACGCACGCACATTTTGACCATTTGCTTGCCGTGCGTGAATTACAGGAAGTCACGGGCGCACCATTGTACGTACATGCGGCGGATGCGGTGGCACTGAGCAATACGGCGCTCAGTTTAATTCCACCGTCACGCTTGCCGTACCCGCTCACGGCCGACCGTTTACTGAATGATGGTGACACGGTAACGGCGGGTAAACTGGTGCTGGAAGTATTGCATACACCGGGGCACACACCCGGCAGTTGTTGCTATCGTTGCGGCGATTTACTGGTTACGGGGGATACGTTATTTCGCGGTAGCGTCGGACGTACCGATTTCCCGGGCGGCAGTACCGCAGCGTTGTTTAACAGTTTGCGCCGTTTGGCGGCACTGCCTGCCACGTTGCGGGTAATTCCCGGCCACGGTGAGGAAACTACTCTCGATTGCGAACGTCGCTGCAATCCCTATTTGGTGGGTGTATAACGAATGTATTTGTTGTTGCGCGGTCACGACTATCATTTTGAATTGCAAAATATTTGTCGTTTGTTTTTACCGCAGGAAAAGATTACCATTGTCACTGAGGATGAAAATTTAACGGGCTTGGTCGTTGCCACGCGGTTGGAGCGTGGAGTAAATGACACCGCGCTCTATTGCCGTTTGCGTTTGGATGATTTTGATGAGAATCTTACCGCAACCGTTGCCAACACACACGCCGATTATGAGAATGAGTGCGAATTGGTGTTGTGCGAACTGCTATATCGGTTGCTTTCACAACTGTGCGGTATCACGCAGGATTGGGGATTGGTCACCGGTGTGCGTCCCGTAAAACTGTTACGCCGTCTTACGGCGGAATGGGGGGCAGAGCGTGCCGCCGCTTGGTTGCGTGACCGCTTACTTGTCAGCGAGGGAAAACTGGAACTCTGCCGCAACACGTTAGCGGTGGAGAATTCTTTGCTCGCACTTTCTCGCCCTAACTCGTTCAGTTTGTACGTATCCATTCCGTTTTGCCCTACCCGTTGCGACTATTGTTCCTTTGTTTCGCAAACCGTTACCCGTGCGGCCAAATTAATGCCGACGTACGTGGACTGTTTGGCGCGTGAGTTGGCCTATACCGGTGCGTTAACACGCGAACTGGGTTTACGATTGGAAACCGTGTATTTCGGCGGCGGTACACCGACCACCCTCACCGCCGAACAACTGCGCTATTTGCTGAAAACCGTGGAGGAACAGTTTGACTTATCCACCGTGCGTGAATACACGGTGGAGGCCGGGCGCCCCGACACGGTAACGGAAGAAAAACTGCGTGTGCTGAAAGCCGCCGGTGTCTCCCGCATTAGCATTAACCCGCAAACACTGAACGATGCGGTGCTGGAACATATTGGCCGTCGCCACACGGTAGCGGATTTTTATGACGCTTTTAATATTGCTCGCCGCACTGGGCATCAAAACATCAATACCGATTTAATTGCCGGTTTGCCTACCGATACGTACGATAGTTTTTGCGGTACAGTGGATGGGATTTTGGCATTGTCACCCGAAAGTGTTACCGTGCATACCTTATCTATGAAGCGTGCCGCCAATTTGAATTTGCAAAAGCGCACCGACTACACCGTTGCGGATGAGGCGGCGCGCATGGTGGCGCATACGGCACGGGTGTTGCCGCAGGCGGGGTATCGGTCGTATTATCTGTACCGCCAAAGCCGTACGGTAGGGAACCAAGAAAACGTCGGCTGGGCACGTGCCGGCTATGAAAGTTTGTATAACGTGTATATTATGGACGAAACGCATACAATTTTGGGATGCGGTGCCGGTGCCGTTTCTAAGTTGAAGCAACCGGGAACGGAATATTTGGAACGCGTGTTCAATTACAAGTTCCCCTATGAATACAACGCGGAATTTGAGGAAATGCTACGCCGTAAAGACACCGTACGTACCTTTTACGAAACGCTAAGGAGGAATGAAGGTGACGGACTCACGTCGTCTGGTATGTGAGGAGATTAACCGCGCCATTCGTGGTGACATACAATGGTTCATCCGTTCAGAAGACGAGCGGTATATATGTGAACTGTCGGCGTTGGCGGACCGCCTTATGGTGACTCCCCACCGCTTGTTGGTATTGCTTTCCGGCCCTTCTGCCTCCGGCAAAACTACCACGGCAAACAAACTGGCGGCGTTACTGCGTGAGCGGGGACGGGAGGCGTATACCGTATCATTGGATAATTTTTACCGCGGGTACGGGTATGCACCGCTGTTGCCGGATGGGAGTTACGATTACGAAAGTGTGGAAGCGTTAAATATTCCGCTGCTGCGCGCGTGTATGAGAGAATTGCTCACACAAGGTTGTACGCAGTTGCCGATATTCGATTTTTTAACGCACGCTCCCAAAGCCGAGCGTGTAGAATTGCGTGTTCCCGAACACGCCGTGGTGATTTTTGAGGGGATTCACGCCTTGAACCCCGTGTTGGAGGAGGAACTTCCCGAAGATGGCCGATTCAAGGTGTTTATCAACGTGAATTCTTCGGTATATTCCGGTGACGCACCGTTGTTAAGCGGGCAGGACTTACGGTTGGTACGTCGGCTGTTACGCGATGTGCGTTTTCGCAACAGTTCCCCCGAAAACACAATGGATATGTGGCGGCAGGTAACGCGTGGCGAACAGCTGTATTTGTTGCCGTTTGCCGACACGGCGGACGTAACGTTTGATACTACACACGCTTATGAGCCGGCAATGCTGGCACCGGAGTTGTTACCGTTGTTGTGTGCATTGCCTAAGGATAGTCGCCACGCGCAAACGGCTGAGCGGCTGATAAATGCGTTGTCCGCGTTTACCCCTGTTTCAACGGCGTTGCTATCAAAAGAGGCATTGTTAAGGGAATTTGTAGGATAAACAGTTGTAATTTTTGCAAAAACTTTTATAATAAAATTAATGAACGGAAAGGGAGCGATACTATGGCAGCATTTGAAGAGGTTTTATCCCGCGCAAAAGAACTGGCCCAAACAGCGGGCAGAAAAACGGAGGAATTGGTAGAGGTTACCAAAACTCGCGTAAAAATTGGGGACGTGCGCCGCGAAATTGCTTCGTTGTACGAAGGGCTTGGCCGTTTGGTGTACGACAGCCGTCGTTGCGAAGAACCGGTGGATGACTTAATTCAGGCGTGCGTGGAGCAATTGGACGAGCAGTTGGCGGAATTAGCGCGTTTGGAAGACCGCGTCATGGAGAGCAAAAGCGTGATTCGTTGCGCTCAGTGCGGTGCGCTCAATGCCAACGATGCCGCATTTTGCAACCAGTGCGGCAAAAAAATAAGTTAATGAGTACACAACGTGAGCAAGCGCTGCAAGCAGCAGCGTATATTAAACAGCGTGTGTGCGATGCCGGCGTGCCCAACCCCGATACCGCGGTCGTGCTTGGTTCCGGTCTGGGCTTTTTAGTGGAGCACATGACCAACACCCTACATATCCCGTATACGGATATCCCGGGTTTTCCCGCCTCTACCGTTGATTCGCACGCGGGTGTGTTGGTAGCGGGGAATTTGGCCGGCAAGGCGGTGTTTGCCTTTTCGGGGCGGTTCCATTACTACGAGGGGTACGATTTTGGTACCGTTACGTTTTACGTGCGTGTTTTGCATTGTTTGGGTGTGCGCACACTGGTATTGACCAATGCCGCCGGCGGGATAAACGAATCGTTTGTTGCCGGCGATTTAATGTTGATTACCGACCACATTAAGTTGTGCGCCGACAGTCCTGAACGCGGTGAAGCCGACCCGTTTTTCGGCCCGCGGTTTTTCGATATGACCGAGACGTACACACCGCGATTGCGCGCGGTAGCGCGGGAGGCGGCGGTGTCATTGTCGCTTCCTTTGCACGAGGGCGTGTATTGTTATATGGGCGGCCCGCAATTTGAAACGCCGGCGGAAATTCGCGCGCTACGCTTGCTTGGCGGCGACGTGGTTGGAATGTCTACCGTGCCGGAGGCGATTGTTGCTTCGCGTTGCGGTATGGAAGTGTTGGGTATTTCTTGTGTTACCAATATGGCGGCGGGTGTTATTGCCGGCACGCGGATTAGTGATGAAGAGGTAACCGAGGTGGCGGCACGTTCCTCAAAACACTTTAGTGCGTTGGTGTGCGCCATACTGGAAAGGATGTGAGCAACGTATGTTGTTTGAAAACATCACGGTGTTACAAGCCGATGGCACACTGCTTTTCGGGCAATACGTTGGTGTGCGGGATTCGCGCGTTGTATGGCTTTCCAAAAACCCTCCTACAGAGGAATTTGGGGAGCGCATAGACGGTACTGACCGATTGCTCACGGCGGGATTGGTGAATGCCCACACACACGTGGCAATGACGTTGTTACGTGGTTACGGTGAGGAATTGCCGTTGCAATCGTGGTTGTTTGACCGTATTTTTCCGTTTGAGGACAAGCTGTTTGGCGAGGCGGTGTATTGGGGAAGCTTGCTGGGAATGGCGGAAATGCTGGCAACCGGTACTGTTTCGTTTACGGATATGTACTATTTTTGCGAAGAAACCGCCAAAGCCGCGCTGGAATGTGGCATAAAAGCCAATATCGGTCGGGGCATTTCTTGCTTTGACGAAAATAAGCGTTTTGCCGACCTGCCTGCCTATGCGGAATTGAATGATTTAATTCCCGCTTTTCACGGTGCGGGGGAGGGGCGTATCCGCATTGACGTTGCCCCCCACGCGGAATACACGACTCGACCGGATATTTTACAGGATGCGGCGTTGCTGGCAGAGAAACATAATTTGCGAATGCAAATTCACGTGTCTGAGACCGAATCGGAACACTTGGCTTGCGTGGGGCGGCACGGCGTTACGCCGGTGCGCCTGCTGGAACAAACCGGTGTGCTGGAACATCCGCTCACGGTGGCGCACGGTGTGTGGTTGACCGAAGGGGATATGGATTGTTTGTCCCGCCACGGTGCCACGGTGGCACATTGTGCCAAAAGCAATCTCAAACTCGGCAGCGGTATTGCCCAAACCGAAAAATTGTTGCAACACGGTGTAGCGGTTGCCATTGGTACG
>JAZRRV010000011.1:0-3022 GCA_045651085.1 Acutalibacteraceae bacterium | reverse complement strand
GGCTACCGTGTAACGATAATTTGAGAGTAGCGCGAGCGAGTCGTGCCGCGCTTTTTTGGCGCGTTGCGGACATTGGCGAATACATTCTCCGCAGTCAATACAACGCTCGGAAATGATGGTCGCCTTACCGTCGCGAACGCGGATGGCTTGCGTGGGGCAGTGCTTGATACAGTTGGTGCAGCCCACGCATTTTTCCGCATCCAGTGTTACGGAGTGGACTATACGTTCCATAAAAATGCCACCTTTATGCAGTTACCAGCACGGTCATACGGATACACGTACCGTGACCGGGCTTGGTGTCTATGGTGAGTTCGTCCGTATATTTTTGAATATTAGGCAATCCCATGCCCGCGCCGAAACCCAAATTGCGCACCGTTTCGGTAGCGGTGGAAAACCCTTCTTGCATAGCCAAGTTCACGTCGGCAATGCCGGGGCCGTGGTCGGTAAGCGTTACCGTGACACGGTCAGGGACAATTTCCACATCCGCTTCGCCGCCGCCGGCGTGAATGACCATATTAATTTCGCCTTCGTACATGGCAATGGCAACGCGGCGTACCACGTCCGGCGGGAAGCCGAGTTGCTTGAGTTTGCCTTTTACCGCGCCGGACGCTTCCCCCGCGCGGGTGAAATCGTCACCGGGGACAGTGTAATGCAGGGTGATGTTCACAATCAACCACCAACCTTTCTGCGGTTAGCCGTTTTCGCCGCCGGTCAGCCCGCTTTGGTACAGCAGACCGCAGGCGGTGAACATACGCAGCGGTGTGGACATTAACACCATACCGCGCTCCTCTGCCAGTTCTATCATTTCTTCAGTGGGTTGTTTGCCGCGAACAAATACAATGCACACCATATCCATCATTTCCGCGGTGCGTACCACCTGCGTGTTTACCAAGCCGGTGAGCAGAACCGATTGGTCTTTTACAAACGCCAACACGTCACTCATCATATCGCTGCCGCAGGCGTTGTGAACCTTCGTGTCCAGTGCGGTCCCGCACAACACTTCGGCGCCGAGGATGGTTTTAACATCAGCAATGGTCAAGAAAATCATCCTTTCCACTAGTACTTGTTTTCATTATACCATAAGGGAACCAAACTCGCAATGGTTTCCGCCGCGCTTTTTCGCCCGTCTTGCCGCAAATTTTTTCGCCATGCGCCAGCATGACCAAAAAATTGTTTGTGACCCGGACAAAAAACCGACAGGCGAAAACTGCTTTGCACCTATGGGCAAAAATTTTTGTGAGATTTTTCCGTTTGCGAAGGCAGGCAGGCTTGACGCCTGCCAACGACAAAAACGGGGAAATCGCCAAAAAGATTGCCCATAGGCATTGTGGGGTTCGATTCCCTTATGGTATAGCGTTTACACGCGAAATATGCAAGACAAGCCGACAAAAATTGCGAAAATTGATTGACGAACGGCAACAAAAGGAGTAGAATGAATAGTATATCATGTGTAGGAGGAATCAACTATGGCAAGAGTGTATAATTTTTCGGCGGGTCCTTCCGTTCTGCCGGAAAGCGTGTTGCGCCGTGCGGCGGATGAGATGATGGACTATCAAGGGTCCGGTCAGTCGGTGATGGAGATGTCGCACCGCTCAAAAACGTACGATGCGATTATTAAAGAATGCGAAGCACTCCTGCGTAGTGTGATGAACATTCCCGATAACTACAAAGTCCTGTTCTTACAAGGCGGTGCTTCGTCCCAATTCGCCATGATTCCGCTGAATTTAATGACCGGTAGCGGAAAAGCAGATTTTATCATCACTGGTCAGTGGGCAAACAAGGCGTATCAAGAGGCCTCCCGTTACGGCGAGACAAAAGTGATTGCCAGCTCCAAGGACAAAACGTTTTCGTACATTCCCGCGTGGGATAACGCAGATTTCACGCCCGATGCGGATTATTTCCACATTTGTATGAACAACACCATTTACGGTACCAAGTACACCACACTGCCGGAAACGGGCAACGTGCCGTTGGTGGCGGATATTTCGTCTTGCATTTTGTCGGAGCCAATGGACGTAGCCAAGTTCGGTATGTTGTATGCCGGCGCGCAAAAGAATATGGGGCCGGCGGGTCTTACGGTTGTGATTGTGCGTGAGGACCTTATTGGGGAAGCCCAGGCGTGCACCCCCACCATGTTTAAGTACAGCATCCATGCGGATAACGATTCCATGTACAACACCCCGCCCTGCTATTCCATTTACATCTGCAAACTCGTGCTGGAGTGGATTCGCGACGAAATCGGCGGGTTGGATAAGATGAAGGAAATCAATGAAAAGAAAGCCAAACTGTTGTACGATTTCTTGGATTCCTCCAAGTTGTTCCGCGGCACGGTAGAAAAGAAAGACCGTTCGCTGATGAACATCCCGTTTGTTACCGGCAACGAGGAATTGGATGCCAAATTTGTAAAAGAAGCGGCTGCCGCCGGTTTTGTTAACCTAAAAGGGCATCGCTCGGTGGGCGGTATGCGCGCCTCCATTTACAACGCCATGCCGGTAGAGGGCGTGGAAAAACTGGTAGCGTTTATGAAAGCGTTTGAAGAGGCAAACGCATAAGGAGAGTTTGGTATGAACATTTTAACAATGAACAAGATTGCCGCCTGCGGTACCGACCGTTTGGGCAGCAACTACACGGTGGGCGACGCGGTGGAGCAACCGCAGGGCGTGTTGGTACGCTCGGCTTCGTTGCACGATATGGTGTTTCCGGAATCGTTATTGGCAGTGGCTCGCGCCGGTGCCGGTGTGAACAACATTCCGATTGACCGTTGCAGTGAGGAGGGCATTGTGGTGTTTAACACGCCCGGTGCCAACGCCAACGCGGTTAAGGAACTGGTTATTGCCGGGTTACTGTTGGCTTCCCGTAAAGTAGTGCCCGCCATTGAATGGGCACGCACGCTCAAAGGTCAGGGCGCCGAAGTAGGCAAACTGGTGGAAAAAGGCAAGAGCCAGTTCGCCGGCAACGAGATCAAGGACAAGGCTCTGGGTGTCATCGGCTTGGGCGCCATCGGTGGTCCCCTTGCCAATGC
>JAZRRV010000010.1:0-2745 GCA_045651085.1 Acutalibacteraceae bacterium | reverse complement strand
CCGGCGGCGGATATTAGCGAGCAGATTTCGCTGGCGGGCACCGAGGCCAGCGGTACCGGTAATATGAAACTGATGATGAACGGCGCGATTACGCTGGGCACATTGGACGGTGCCAATGTGGAAATTTGCCAAGAGGTGGGTGCCGAGAATATGTTTTTGTTTGGTATGAACGAACAGGAAGTAACGGCACGCAAGCAAATGGGTTACCACCCGCAGGATTTTTACCAGGCAGACCCGCACATTCGCCGTGCCATTGACACCATGTATCACGGTTTTGGCGGGCGTAAATACGCGGAAATTGCCGGGTCGCTGTCCGGTAAAGACCCGTATATGGTGTTGGCGGATTTTGCCGCCTATCAGGCGGCGCAGCGGCGTTCCGGTGACGTATATCGTAATCGTGATGCGTGGGCACGTATGGCATTGCTCAATACGGCGTGCAGCGGCAAATTTGCTTCCGACCGTTCTATCCGTGATTACGCACAGACCGTTTGGAATGCTCGTCCGTTGAAGGGATAATAACAAAAAGCCGGAAGACAGTAAAGTCTTCCGGCTTTTGTTTATTCAGCTTACAGTCCCAAGAATTTGGCTGCGTTTTCCCACGCAACTTTGCGGAATACGGTTTCGCTGATTTTTCCGGTTTCTTTCCAGGAAATCAGCAATTTGTCCAATTTTACCGTCATATCGGGGCTCACCATATCCGTACCAAAGAACAGGCGGTCTTGGAATTCGGTTAGGAAGCGCGGTCCGTATTTATCGTCTCTCGCCAACGCGTTGTAGGCGGTACCGTCGGCCAAATCGCCCATCAAATTGGGATATTTGCGGAACAAACGCGGAACAGTGCCTTCTTCCTCAATGGGGCCGGTGGGCAGACGGCAAATTTGCACGTTTCGCCAACCAAAATACACGCCGCGTTCTGCCACGGTGCCAAGTTTGCCTATCTCGTTCCAAAATACCGGGCCGTGACCGAAGATGGTCAAGTTCGGGAACTCCTGCAATGTGTACTCCAACTGCGGCAGACCCGGGTCATCGTACAAGCCGAAATCGCCGGTTTTTTGTATAGAACCGTCGTACACTACGGGCAATCCCACGTCCTCGGCGCACGCAAACAAGTTTTGTACCAGCGGGTCGAGCAATTCCAAGTTGGGCATAATTTCGCCCACGCCTTTACAACCCTTGTTCTTGTAATGTTGCAACACTTCACCCAGCGGGGCACGGGGAGAGTTGGTTAAGCAACGCGGGTCAACGTTGCAATAGGGAATAAAACGGTCGGGGTGTTGCGCGCAAATTTCCAAAACTTCATCGTTGGATTGCGGCAAATAAATTTCCGGGCTGACGATGGGGAGCAACACACCTGCGTCAATTTTCAACTCGTCATAACGTTTGAGCAGTTCGTGCGGCTCACAGAACACGTAGCCGGGCGGCTTAATACGATACGCGTGAGCGTGAATGTCAATAAACATACAAATACCTCCATATTCTCCATAATTTTGCGAATTCAGTATACACCAACGGAGACATAATTGTCAAGGAAAAATGCTCAGTTTTTCTTGTCAAAACGGTAAGCCCCGCTGCTGAATACGGCCAAGTTTGCCAACACGCCGGGAGCGCACCCGTCGATACCCCACGGTTGCTGTAAAACGAGGTTCCATAAGATGCAGGTGAGTGACCCGATTGTAATACAAAGCACAAAGGTGCGGCGGTCGGAACGAATCCCTAACAATGCCGCCGCCAGCGGCACCAAAACGGCGGGAGCCCAAAAGGAATACGCCAACAACAAAATGGAAAATACATTCGGTACCGCAAAGGCAAGCAGCATGGCGGCGATGCCGGTAAATAGATTAACCCCGCGTAAGAAACGCAGTTGGTTGCGGTCGCTCATAGCAGGGTGGGCGGGAAGAATGGTGTCACAT
The DNA here is from genome assembly GCA_045651085.1 of Acutalibacteraceae bacterium. Lineage (GTDB taxonomy): Bacteria > Bacillota > Clostridia > Oscillospirales > Acutalibacteraceae > RGIG3009. The sequence continues at coordinate 835 of JAZRRV010000010.1, read as the reverse complement.
ACCAAACTAACGGTAGCACCGTTCAAAAATCCATCGGCGGCAGAAAGGATGATAGAAGCCATTGCCGCCATTAGCAGCCCCCGTAAGCCCACGGGCAGAATTCGCAAAATAAGGTCCGGCATTATGGAGGCGGCTTCTTGTGTAATTCCCAAAGCGCGGGCTGTTAAGCCAACACCCGCCGTAACCAGAAAAAAAGGGAACGAAAACACGCCGCTCCACATCGTACCGCGCGCGGTTTGGCGTGGGGTTTTCCCAAGTAATAGGCGTTGCATATACGGCGGTGCCAACGCTTCGCCGCACATCATGGATATAAAAAGCGAGATAAAAGCGGGTAACGTGGTGCCGTTCAGCGGGTTTAATAACTCGGCAGGAATGTTTTGCCATACTGCCGTTACACCACCGCCGGACGCTACGGCTATTAGCAGCAATAACGGCATTCCCAGTGCCAGCAAAAAGAATTGAAGCATATCGGCAACCAATACCGATTCCATACCCCCGAAGGTTGTGTAGAGCAATACTACGGAACATCCGATAAGCGTACCGATTCGCGGCGTGACACCCAACAACGAATGGAACACCAATCCAATGGAATTCATTTGCGCACCAACCACGCCGGCACAGCAAACAAACGAGAACAGTCCCGTGGCACGACGGGCGCCGGTTCCGTAAACCCCTCCCAGAATACCGCCCACGGTTTTCGCGTGGGGGAAACGCGCTACACCGGGCGCTAAAAACCTGCCGATGAGCAGCATCCCCACTCCAAACCCGAACAAGGTCAGTGCCGTACCGATGCCGGTTTCGTACGCCGCGGCGGCATTGCCGGAGGAATACCCTC
>JAZRRV010000009.1:0-4404 GCA_045651085.1 Acutalibacteraceae bacterium | reverse complement strand
GGTTGTGCCGTTTTCCAGCGTTACGTACGCACAAGTGGTATATCCTTGGCCAACAAAGGAGTAGTATTGTGCAGTCTCAGAGAACATAACGATAGTGAAATCCAGATATTCTTCCGTGTAATCCACCAAGGTTATTTTGTTATCCGCTGCGACATAGGCCCTCGTTTTCCAAATGCGGGTGGCTCCATCCTGGAACATATGTTCCAAATAGCCCTCCAAAGTCAGCTCAGCATCCACATTATCAGCGCGCTTGAGCAGGGAGCCAATCTCCTTTACTTTATGCTTCTGACCACCGTAGGTGACGTACACCGCACCGTCGTTTTGGTCAATTTGGGCATATACTCGATTAAGGAATCTCACGCCCCGAACAGTGTTGCCATTTACGTAGGCGCCCGTTCCCAACGTGGCCGCCGGCAACTGCGCGGTGTCGGTGGATGCCGTACTTTCAAACACTGCGTTCAGCGTGGTAGCACCCTCCGGCATTGTAAAGTAAAACGATTTACCCTCGCCTTTGCCAAATCCCGTATCCGCGCCGCCTTTGTTCAAAACCTCGCGGGTCTGAGTCTCGCGCCCTCCACCGGTGGCAATGGTGGTCTCCGTTTCCAAACTGCCCCAGCGCAGACGATAGCCGCTCGACGGGTTCACCGTAACGTTCACACGCGTACCGGGGGCAATAAGTTGTTCACTTGTCACTTCTTCGCCGTTAACGGTTAATTCTACACTGCCGTTTGCCGTAGCGCCAAGTGTTAACGGGTAACTGCTTTGCTCCTCATCGCCTTTAACCGTGAATACTAAGTTGTCCAAATAGATATCGTCGCCCACTGAATTGCCGCCGCTGTCATGCCCAAATGCAAGTCCGTACGGACCGGGATTAGTCTGATTATAAATTTCAAAACTGAAATCTGTCCATTCCGCTGTCACAGTAGGAATTTTATAGGGGTTGCCGCCGGAACCCATTATGGTAACGTTACTCAACGTTTTGGTAGCACTACGCACCCGCCCGGTCACCACGTAGGTGGTATCCCCTTTTAACAGATGATTCCAATATGTTTTGTATCCCTGTGTTGCCGGCATTTTCAGCACGTGGTTGTTTGCGTTGTTCGGGTCAGGGTCGGGAACGATGCTCATTCCACCGTCTAAAATGATATTCCAATGCGGGATAATCACATCTTCCCACGGCTCGAATTCAAAATCACCGCCCGTAAGCAGATTGTGTTTTACCGTAACGTTGCACAACACCGTAACGCCGTTGGCGTTGGTGGCAGAAACCGTTGCCTTGCCCGTTTTGCGCGCATACAATCGGCCATCACCGTGCACAGTTACCACCGACGGGTCACTGCTGGCCCAACTCAACGTGCCCGCGTCTTGACCCACCGGCACGGTTACCGCCAGTTTTTCTTGGTCGGTCTCGTACATTGTCACGTCGGTTTGGCTGAGCGTCATATTGTTCGAAACCGTTTCCGGCTCGCTCGCCTGCCACACACGGACGTAATCCACTTTCATCGGGTTATTCATACTGGCGCCCAAAATTAACACCTGTGCATCCTGGTTCAAAAGCGCGTACTGACCGATAATACCGGCGCCGCGTATAGCGGTGGTTTCTTCGTCCCACAACAGGTGCATAACTTCTACACCGTCTAAGTAGCTGACAAGACGGTTGTTTTCCCACAAAAAGCCCATGGTGTGCCAATCGCCGTCACCCAAACCATACTGTTGGTAGTTGCCGTTTTGGTATATTGCCTCGCCGGTGGCGTAGTTAGCATTGGCTTCGTCGTGCAACGTAATCGTGTAGCTTCCCTCCGGAATTCTGGGAGAAATGCCCCAATATTCCATCCAGTCCACTTCCACCCAGCGACTATTTTCACCGGGGATTTCAAACATTTTGCGTTCCGGGAAGGACCATATACCCGGCAAACGACCGGGGGCTTGACCACTGGGGTTCACAATTTGGAATTTAAATTCCAAATACCCCTTGTTGAAAGCGTAACCCGTGCGGGTGGAATAATCCGCGGAAGTTAAGCATAGGTTGGAACCCGACTTATCCTTAATGGTCAAGATGCCGTTGGTAACGTCGTAATCCGAGGACATCAGTCGGCGTGTACCATACGGGCGGTTTACGTACCACTTGTATCCTTCGCGACCACTACCGGTGATATCCACACTCTCACTGCTGAAATCGTCACTAAACGTCAACCGGTCCATGCCCGCTTCTGCCACGGCTTCGGCTGCCCAATCGGAGGGGGCAATGGTGTCGTTCGCAACACGTAGGCCCAGTTGATAGGTGTTGTCTTTCACCGCATCGGTCTCGTAAATACTCCAGTCGGCATTGACACGCACAGACATAATGTGGTCGCCCTCAACGGCTTCCCATGTCTGGCTATCCGTTACCGTTACCGAAGCGCCGGCGGCCAAACCGCCCGTGTACGTTAAGGTGCGAATCACTTTGCCGTCCATTGCAATATCCAGTGCAATCGGTTGCTCTGCCGGCACCGCGTTTTCACCCGTATTGCTTATGGTGGCGCTAAACTTGAGCGGTGTACCGGGGGTTACCTGACCCTTGCCTCCATCGCCCGTCCAGCTCAATTCGTCTGCCGTGAGGTTTACCGGTGCCGTTTTGTCCGGGTTGGTTACCGTTACCACGCAAGAGGCGGTTGCACCACCCGGCGCGGTAGCGGTAATGGTGGTTTCGCCCTCCGCCTTTGCAACGACGTAACCGCTGTCCACCGTGGCTACGGTGGAATCCGTAGTAGCCCACGTTGTACCGTTTACGTTGCCTTCCGCCGGCGTAGCAATGACAGGAAGACTTGTCGTCTGCCCGACAAACAGGGTGACTTTATCAGTTAAATCGATGCTTTTCGCCACGGTCTTTTCGGTGTACTCGCACAACACAAAGTTGTCAATTACTACCGGCGCATCGGCGTTCAATTTCAGGCATTGCACTGTAATCAGACTGCCGCTGTCTACGCTCAAACTGGCCGGTGTGGTTCCCACAACCGTCACGGTTTTCCACGTGCTGTCGGCAGCACTGTCCAGTGTAATGGTATGGCGGCCGCCGCCAAGATGTTGGGCATTTACAAGAATTTCGTTGTTCGGCATTGCCAAATAATCAAACGAGAAAACGTATTTGGTACCTTTCTTTAACCCGATGATTTTTTTGTAATTAATTGTCTGGCCCGCTCCGCTGAAAACCAAACCGTTGCTACCGCCGCGGCCCTCGCCGTCTTTTACCAGCGTGTCAATGGGGCCGGTCCAGTAGTCGGTATGCACTTCTTTTTCAAACTTGCCGTCTTGCAGTAAGTTGGCGCCCAGCGAGAACGGCGCTTCTTCCGGCAAGGTGTAATCCACCACTTTTACCATTATTTCAGCGGTAAGCGGAGTGCCATTCGCGGTATCGGTCAGCGTGGCGGTAACCGTGGTTTCGCCCTCCGCTTTTGCGGTTACACGGCCATTCTCCACCGTGGCAACCTCTTCGTTATCGGAATCCCACGTCAATGAACGGGCATCACACGCCAACGTAGTGTCGGCGCTGTTGCTCAATTTTACGTTCAGCGTGCGCTGCGCCCCAATCAACATCCAAAGACGGTTTACCTTTTGCTCGCCGTTATCATCCGAAAAATCCGTCAATACCAACGTATCTGCCTTGGTAGTGGGAATGTACTCACGCAGCGAGAAAGTATCCACCGCTACCGGCGCTTCCGCATTCGCATTAACGCATACCACCGAGAGAGCCGCAACCGTTGCGTGTTTTTCGTCCTCTTTCCCTGTGCTTACGGTGCCGTCGTCCACAACCTCGTTGTCGCCCTGAGTAATGTTAAAACCGGGAATGATGGTGGAACTGTCCCCATCCGTACTTTCTTCCCAAACAATTTCCACCGGAGTGGTAAACTTGTGGTTAACGGTTTTCCATTCGCCGGTACCGGTGGTTTTTACCGTAACGCGGCCAATACATTCAATGCCGCTTTCTACGTAAAACGTCGTATCCGCCACGTCCAAATAGGCGAACGATAGCATATACGTCGTCACCGGTTCCAGCTCAACGTCACTGCGGTATTGTGCCACGGCACCGTTGCTGTTCAAGCTCAAGCCGGCGCCGCCGCCTTGACCGGCAGTGGCGCTGTAATAAGCGGTGTTGCCCCAGTTTACCAGAGCACCTTGGCTAAAATCGCCGTTACCCAGCACCTCGTCGCCTAACGTGTATGGCTCGCTTTCCGCTGCCGCCACGGGCAACACTACGCCCGAAAGCATACAGGATACCAACACTGCCAACACGACAATGCTTGCCAACAAGGAATACGCTTTGTTTCGTTTCATACAAGCAACCTCTTTTCCGGTTTTTAACGAGGTACTCATCCCTACGCCTATAACCGTTTCCATTGTACCATATTTCGTTCACAAAGTAAACCT
>JAZRRV010000008.1:0-11863 GCA_045651085.1 Acutalibacteraceae bacterium | reverse complement strand
AGGAACGCTTAGCTAAGCTGTCCGGCGGTGTAGCTGTTATCAAAGTTGGTGCTGCAACCGAGACTGAAATGAAAGAAAAGAAACTGCGCATTGAAGATGCTCTGGCTGCAACCAAAGCCGCTGTGGAAGAGGGCTTGGTTGCCGGCGGCGGCGTGGCGCTTATCAACGCTTCTTGCGTGTTGTTGCCGCTGTTGGGGGAAACCGATGGGGACGAGAAGACCGGTGTTAAGATTGTGTTGAAAGCCATTGAAGAACCCGTGCGTCAGATTGCACTGAACTCCGGTTTGGAAGGCAGTGTGATTATCGACAAGATTCGTACCGAAAACAAACTTAACTATGGCTTTGACTTTGCCAATGAGAAGTACGTGGATATGTTTGCCGCCGGTATTGTTGACCCGGCCAAGGTAACTCGTTCCGCTATGCAAAATGCTGCTTCTGTTGCGGCAATGGTGTTAACGACCGAGTCGTTGGTTGCCGACAAAAAAGAGCCGGTTGTTCCCGCTCCTGCGGCGCCCGCCGGTATGGACGGTATGTATTAATCTCCTCATAAAACAAGAAAACCCCGAATACCAATTGGTATTCCGGGTTTTTGTTGGTGTGTGTTACACCGGCAAAAGATAGCCGCCGGCTATGCCGAGTACGGCCGATAAGCCGATAATGGCAATGGGGTGCATTTTTTTGAATGCCAGCACCGCGGCAATCAGGAAAATGCCCAACGAGACGTAAAACGAAAAGCCCTGAAACACCGATAACGTAATCCCTGCAGGGAAAAACACGGCTTTACCGATGGAGAACAATGCCGCACCGATGAGCCCTACCACGGCGGGCTTAAGGCCGCTCATACACGCTTTGACAAGATGATTATCCTTGAACGATTCAAACCACCGCGCCACCAGCAAAATAATAACAAACGAAGGAAATACCGAGCCGAAGGTGGCTAAAAACGCACCTAAAATACCGCCCCAAAAACCACCCTCAGCACCGCCCATCTGGGAACCGACAGCCGTGGCAATGTTAATCGCCAGCGGACCGGGGGTGGATTCCGAAATAGCAACAAAATCCACCAGTGTGGTGGCGTCCATCCAGCCGCGGGAAATAACCTCGGTTTGTACAATGGCGAGCATGGCATAGCCACCGCCAAAGGTGAAAGCACCGATTTTAAGGAAGGTCCATAGCAATTCCCAGTATATCATTGCTCATTCCTCCTTACCTTTATCAGTGATACTACCAACCCGACTACCGCACACACGATAATTACCGGCAACGCACTAACGCCGAAAAACGCCACGGCCACAAAAGCCAGCGCCATTAAAATGTACGACATTAAGTTGTGCGGAGATTGACGATACATTGACCAAAGAGCTTTAAGAATTAACGCCAGCACGCCGGCGCGAATACCTTGAAAGGCATAAGCGACCGCTTTAAGGTGGTAAAATTGTTCCAAAACACCGGTGACTAGCAGGATAATGACAAAAGAGGGAATGACAACACCAAGTGTTGCCATAAGCGAACCGAGCACCCCGGCGGTGCGGTAACCGACGAAGGTAGCCATATTGATGGCAATGGGACCGGGTGTGGACTCCGAGATGGCAATGATGGAGAGAATATCGTCATCGGTGAGCCAGTGTTTGCTTTCCACCACTTCGCGCTGAATCAGCGGAATCATAGCGTAGCCACCACCAAAGGTGAAAGACCCGATTTTCAGAAAAGTGAAAAATAGGGTTAGCAGGGTGGAGGCACGGTTGTTTTTTTGCGATGGTTCACTCATAAACGGGATTACCTGCCTTTCAGTTGGATTAAACAATATTAGTATACACGATTTTAACGGTGAAAGCAACGTGTATTATAAAAAACCAAGATACTTGACAGATATATGGCAGTTGTGTATAATATGACACGATGCAGAAATTCTGCCCAAAGGAGAGTTAGCAATACTATGAACGGTGACAGTGATAACGGCGGTGAACGACCTCCCTTATACACGGTAATCGGTTACTTTATAGCATAACCTGTTTTTTGCGACCGCAAAACACGGGTTGTGCTTTTTTGCATTTAGAAAGACGAGGAGAAACTATGACAGATTCATTGTGGTTTATGTTGGCGGTGCAGGTGATTCTGATAGCGCTAAACGCCATTTTTGCCAGTGCAGAGATTGCGGTTATCAGTTTGAACGAAGCCAAGGTAGAAAAACTGGCTACGGATGGCAATAAGCGCGCCAAGCGGTTATCGCGCCTTAAAAAACAACCGGCGCGTTTTTTGGCAATCATTCAGGTGGCAATTACGCTGTCCGGTTTTTTGGGCAGTGCGTTTGCGGCCGAAAACTTTTCCGACCGTTTGGTTGCTTGGTTGCTCAGCGTGGGCGTTGCCGTGCCGGAAAAAACGTTGGATACCATTGCCGTTGTGGCGATTACGCTGATTTTATCCTATTTTACGTTGGTATTTGGCGAATTGGTTCCCAAGCGGGTAGCGATGCGTAATTCCGAAAAGTTGGCGTTGTCTCTTTCCGGTGTGCTAACGGTTATGTCCACGTTATTTGCTCCTGTCGTTTCGTTGTTAACGGCGTCTACCAACGGTTTGTTGCGCTTAATGCGGATAGACCCGAACGCGGACGATGAAGACGTTAGCGAAGAGGATATTCGTATGATGGTGGATGCGGGTAACGAAAAGGGTGCAATCGACAACGATGAAAAAGAGTTTATTCAAAACGTATTTGAATTTGACGATTTAAGCGCCGATGACATTGCCACCCACCGTACCGAAGTTACGTTGTTATGGGTGGACGAAACGGATGAGGAATGGGCTCGTACCATTTACGGCAGCCGTCATACCAATTACCCGGTGTGTAACGAAACGGTGGACGATGTGATTGGCGTGCTGAATGCCACGGATTATTTCCGCTTGGAAAACCGCGAGCGCTCCGAGGTAATGGAAAAGGCGGTGCGTCCGGCTTATTTTGTTCCTAAAACCGTAAAAGCCGACGTGCTGTTTAAGAATATGAAGAACAGTCACAACTCGTTTGCCGTGGTGTTGGATGAATACGGCGGTATGTGCGGTGTCGTTACCATCAACGATTTGGTGGGTGAACTGGTCGGTGAGTTTGGCGAAAAGCCACAGGATGATGAAGATGCCCCCATTATTGAACGGCTGGATTCCCGCACGTGGAAAATCAGCGGTAACGCGGCGCTGCGTGATGTGGAGGACGCTTTGGAGATTTCGTTGCCCACTGACGACCACAGCACGTTTAACGGTCTTATTTTCGGCGCGCTGGGTTCGGTGCCGGAAGATGGCAGTCAATTTGAACTGGAGGCGCACGGACTGTCAATTCGCGTGCGCAAAGTTACCGAACACCAAGTGCGCATTGCTATGGTCACGTTGATTGACCCGCCGACGACACCGTCGGAGGAAGAATGATAAAAGAAAAACATCCGCGGACCGAGCAGGTTCGCGAATGTTTGGTTACGTGATTTCATATTAGAGAAAAGCCAACTTAATCGTCGTCTTTTAACCCGAAATTAAAGTCGAAGTCCTCGTCCTCGTCGTCCAAATCTTCGGCGTTCAAATGCAGTTCTTCTTTGGGAACCAAATAAATGTCTTCGTCGTCTGTGAAATTTTGCAATTTATGCAATTCAAACAGTGTAGCTGCTATTTCGCTAAGGAAACGCTTTTTGTCTTCCGGTTCAAGTTGACGGTAGCTCATCAACAGAATTTTTTCCTCGGTCTCCAAATCTAAGATATCCTGAGGTACAATTGGTGAATTTTCTAATTCCGCTTGCTTATCATACAACACAGATTGTAATGCCGCCTCTCCCATAAACTCATCCAGTGACAAACAAAACGAGGCCGCTAACCGACAAATACGGCCGGTTGACGGTGCAATTTGACCGGTTTCATAAAAAGCGATGGTGGAACGGTCAATGCCGGAGATGGTCGACAAAGTGCCTTGCGTTAACTCGTAAAGGTTCCGAAACAGTTTAATACGTTTACCGACATCGGTTTCCGAAGCCAGCGCTTGCTCGTAATTTTCCCGCATCTGTGTTGTCACCTCGCTTTCGTATAGTATAAGTAAACCACATTTCGACATATTTTGCAACAAAAATTTCAACGGAATAAAAAATACCCCTTGACGGCGTTGCAGAACTTTGTTATAATACTAACGCTGTCTATGCTACCGTGGCTCAGCAGGTAGAGCAGCTCACTCGTAATGAGCAGGTCGTCCGTTCGAATCGGATCGGTAGCTCCAAACCCCTTTACTCATCGTAAAGGGGTTTTTGTTATGCAAAAACCCCGGTTGTACTTTTTGTAGCTGTGTGGTATGATTAAACCAAAGAAATGTTTTTCCGAAGGAGAATGACAATGGGTCGGCGTATTTTGCTGGGAATGAGCGGCGGCGTGGATAGTTCTATGGCGGCGCTGCTTTTGTTAGAACAGGGAATGACGGTGGAGGGGGTAACCCTGCGCTTGTGTACCGGTTTGTTAAAAGACCCTTCTGGCGCCTTTCAAGCAGAGCAAGATGCCGCCGCTGTAGCGGAGCGGTTGGGGATTTCGCATCGTGTGTGGGATTATACCACGCATTTCTGCGATACCGTAGTCGCGGATTTTGCCGCGGTCTATGCCAAGGGGGGAACGCCAAACCCTTGCATCACCTGCAATCGGTGCGTTAAATTCGGAAAAATGTTGGAACAGGCATTGGAGAACGGATATGACGCGATAGCCACCGGCCACTACGTTCGCTCGGAATGGGACGACACTACCGGTCGTTGGTTGTTAAAAAAGGCGGCCGACCCCGCGCGGGACCAAAGTTACGTATTGTATATGCTTACCCAACACCAACTGGCACATTGCGTGTTTCCGTTAGGCGGGTATACCAAACCGCTCTTGCGAGAAATGGCGGCGCAGAGGGGGCTCGTAACGGCGAATCGACCGGATAGTCAGGATATTTGTTTTGTGCCGGATGGCGATTATGCGGCGTTTTTGCAGGAAACTTTGGGGCAAACGTTTGCGGCGGGGGATTTTGTGGACGAATGCGGACAACGGCTTGGCAGGCACCGTGGGGTAGCGGCTTATACCATTGGGCAACGCAAGGGACTGGGAATTGCTTTTGGCGAACCCCGTTTTGTGGTAGATAAAGATGCTGCTGCCAATACCGTAACGTTGGGGAAAAGCGAGGCGCTGTTTTCCACCGGTTTGCTCGCAGAAAACGCGAACTGGATTGCCATTCCCGCGTTGCACGAACCGTTGCGTGTTACCGCTAAAACGCGGTATCAGCAAAAAGAGGCGCTTGCTACGGTGTATCCTGAAGGGGAAAACGGGTTTCGGCTGGTATTTGACGAATCGCAACGGGCGCTAACTGCGGGGCAGGCCGTGGTGTTGTACCAAGAAGACGTGGTGGTAGGCGGCGGCACCATTGTGAGTGCCGTGAAATAACAAAGAGTGAAGAAAAGAACCGTGTTATGTGATAACACGGTTCTTTTGCGTATACTACTAAGGAGGGTAAAAGGGGGAGAGGACTTGATATTTGGCGTTTTGAAAGACGATAAGAAAGGTGAAAACCGTGTTATCTGCACGCCGGTAGAGGTGAAAAGCATTGTGGCGGCGGGACATACGGTGCTGGTTCAACGCGATTGCGGTGCTGCCGCCGGATTTTTGGACGATAAATACGCAGCGGCAGGGGCGGAGATTGTGGAATCAAGTGCTGAAATGTACGCTCGGTGCGATTTTTTAGCCAAAGTTAAGGAGTTGTCGGAGCGTGAGTACCCCTTGCTTCGCGAGAATCAGATGGTGTATTGTTGCCTTCACCCTGCAAGCCATCCGGAAGAGGTGGATGCCATTTTGAAAAGTCGATGCATTGCCTTAACTGCGGAGGATAGCCATCGTTACGGTTCGCCCAACTGCGAAGCCGCGGGTAAACAGGGCGCGTTGTTTGGTTTGGAATCGATGCTCACCATTAACGGGGGTAAGGGCAAGTTTGTGGGTGGTTTTGCCGGTGCGCCGGGTATGAACGTGCTGATTTTGGGCGGCGGCTTGGTGGGACAGGGCGCGTTATCGGTATTATACGCCCTGGGCGCCAATGTAACGGTGATGGATATTCAGGCAGGGGTGCTGCGTACGTTAAGCGAACGGTATCATCAAAAAATCAACACCCAATTTTGCACAAAAGAGTCCATTGCGGCATTGCTGCCCACGACGGATATGGTGATTAACTGCGTAAAATGGCCAAAGGAACGTACCGATTTTTTAATTGATAAGCAAATGTTAAAAACTATGGAGCGGGGGAGTGTGTTGGTGGACATTTCCAACGACGACCCCGGAGCCATTGAATCCAGTCATCCAACCCATCACGATGCCCCGCGCTACGTGGTTAACGGTGTGGTGCACTATTGTGTGAGCAATATTCCCGCCGCAGTGGCACATTCCGCTTCGGTGGCACTGGCAGCGGAAACACTCCCTTTGTTGCTGAACGTTATGAACAACGGGTTGGTGGAAGCGTGCGTGCATGATGGCTATCTCCGCCGTTCTTTGGTGGCGTATGAGGGGCTTCTTACGCACGAGGAGACCAGCGCCGTTCAAAATCGCCCTTGGATTCGTCCGGAGGAGGCGCTTAGAATAACCGACCGCGTTTTGGACCCGGCACCGTCGGCTACCACAACAAGAAGCACCAACACGTTATCTCTTTGAAAATTCGCATAAAAACAGAAAAGCCCGCTTTAACAGCGGGCTTTTGTGTAATGGAAGGATTGTGCAAATTTGTCAATAAAACCGCGACGGCTCTTCCAAGGTAAATTCGATATTTTCTCCTGATGTCATCGCCCACGATAGCGGATACAGTGACAAAAAGTTTTCAAAATCAACATTCGTCAATTTCCAGCCACACGACTTAAAATCTTTTTTGCTGAATTTGTAAAATTTTAAATTATCCCAACAACGCCAATCCTCATTTGTATAATTCCATCCGGTCATTTCTCCTAGTATACACATAAACCGTATAATGCGCTCGGTAGCATCGGTATTTATTCTCACCAAAGCATTGTGACCATTTTCGATGTTGTATGGAGTGCCATCTTTAGAAGAAATTTTAAGTCGATCACCTCGCTCTTTACCCACAGTAATAGCATCTCTTTCTCGGAAAAATGTGTTCATCAATTCCATTGTCTCATAAACCGAAAAAGTATCATTTTTAAATATGCTTTTCAAAGGATTCCAATCTTCGTGGATTCGTAGGTAAGCCAACCAATTAAGGACATTTTCGGGATATGAAAACAAAACATTAAAAACACCATCTGTAAAAAACAAAGGAGCGACGGCGTTTTCGTTCAGAGTAATTTCATGCTTCTCTTGTTTGTGGTCCGCATAAGCAATAATACTTATCAGTAGGTGAATGGTTGCCAAGGGATATTTTAATCTAAAATTATGTTTTCCATCATAATTTCGCAACAAATTTGGCTGGATGCATTGTTTAAATCCAGAAAAATCAACAGTTCGGTTCTTGTTCAATTTAAGCATATGATGCCCAACGCTTTTAACGGATTCGCGGAATATTTCTCCATCTAAGAGTACTATATCTTCCTTCAGATACTCTTTATTGATAACACCCACCTTATCATCGTAAAATCCAACGATTTTCCAGTCGCGCACTTTTGCCATGAATAATCCGCAAAGAAGGCCATCGCTATCTGGGCTGAGTATGCAATATCGCCCTCTTTCATTAATCCACGGATACATTTCCAGCAAGGAGTCAAAATTCATTCTGTCGTTATGCTTGTCTTTTAGCAGTTCTTCTATTTTTGACATTTGGCACCATCCTTCTCAATGCGCTCTTTAGCCAACTCGCAATACTCTTTTGAAATGTCAATGCCAATGTATTTTCGCCCTAATACTTTTGCCATAACAGCCGTAGAGCCACTTCCTACAAAAGGATCTAACACTACTCCGCCTTCAGGACAAAAGCATTGTATGAAATCAAAAGGAATCTTGTCAGGAAATACAGCTGGATGTCTTCTTTTAAGCGGATTTTTATCTCCTGCCATTAGGTAATTCCAAACCGTCCCTCTACATTTCATAGGATTAATTGCCCTTCGTACAGTATCAGAGGTAGTCCCATCTGTTTTTCGGTTCCCGCTACCCGACATCACCTTTCCACCATGGATAGAAGGAATCTTGAGGGGATCCTTGTTAAAATACTGGGGTTTTTTACCTTTTAAAAAAATGGGCATATATTCGTGATCAACACGAAAGCGATTCTTCCACCATGCGCCTTCAGTGCCGTTTTTGCGATATATACATGTCTCAAACAATTTAAATCCTACATTATCACACCAATCTACGATAGTTCTGAAGGAAGTAAGTGATTTTCCGAAATCTTTGGTGGAATCCTGAATTACCATTGCAACAATACCACCATCTTTAATTACTCTGTATAGTTCCTCACCTATGCGGTGTAAATCAAGAGAAAAACCGTTATAAGCGCGTAACTCATCATACGGTGGAGACGTCACTACCAAATCTATAGAATTATCGGGCAGCGTTCTTAAAATCTCCGCCGCATCGCCGCAAACGATAGAATTTAATATGTTCATATTTTCTAGCAAGATGGTGGAGAATGAATTTTCAAACATACTGCGCCTCCGGGATCCCAATAGAATTCTAAAATATTATAACACGCGTCAAAACAAAATTCAATATGTTACAAATAGATATCTTTATATGATACCTAAGGGGGATATAATATGGGGTTTGCTGTATGATATACTCGCTTTACTAGTATAATATAATATCCGTTCCCTTCATACGCGAAGCGTATATCATTGGTGAAGCAGATATAATTCGCTACTGTGGAGAACGGATATCATTGTAAAAAACCTCTTTTGTCAGGTAGACAAAAGAGGTTTTTATATGGCGGAGAGTTAGGGATTCGAACCCTAGGTACTTTCGTACACAGCATTTCGAGTGCTGCACCTTCGACCACTCGGACAACTCTCCAGAACATTCCTTATTATAGTGGATAAGGAACGGTTTGTCAACGGATTTTTTACAAAGAAATCAACGGATTTAGTATTTGGTGAGGTGCCCCTGCGTGCGCAAAGCGGGGAAGCCCCATTGACGCAATACCTCGTACACACCGACGGCTACCGTGTTGGACAAATTGAGCGAGCGGGCGGCATCGTCGTTAAGCATAGGCAACCGTACACAGCGTTCAGGATGGGCGTGAAGCAACTCCTCCGGCAGACCGGCAGTTTCTTTGCCGAACATCAGATAGGCGCCGTCGGGATACGTGACATCCGAGTAAATGTGGGTGCCTTTGGTGGTAAAATAGAAAAAAGGACCGTTGTTTTTTTCAAAAAACTCTGTCAAATTCTCATAGTAGGTAATATCAAGTAAATGCCAATAATCCAACCCGGCGCGCTTGAGTTTGCGGTCGTCAATTGTAAAGCCCATTGGCTTTACAATGTGAAGGCGACTGCCGGTGGCCGCGCAGGTGCGGCTGATGTTCCCTGTGTTTTGCGGAATTTCCGGTTCTACCAAAACAATGTTGAGTTGCGGCATAACGAACGCCCCCTTATAATGCTTGATAGTATACCACAGTTTATCCAAAAAAGCAAACGCCGTTTTATTGCACGGTTGATACGGGTTGTTTTTTGTGCATAAAATCAAATTAAGCGGCGTAAAACACTTCCAAAATGGAAAAAACTAGACATATTGAATAACTATTGCAATTTTTTTGATTGTAGTATATACTGTATTTACAGCAATGTTGATTTATAGGGAAAGGGGATAGAACTGTGACTTCTACTGCCAAAACCAACAATGGTGACCTATCGCAAGCGGCAGCACTGCGTGAGGAACTGTGCGGCAAGTTGTTAACGGCATTCTCTGTCACGCCGGAACAAGCAACCAACGAACATTTTTATCACGCACTGGCGCTGGTATTGCGTGACCGAATGCGTGCTTCACGTATTCGCTATATTTCTCAAACTCATAAGGAACAATCTAAACAGGTTTACTACCTTTCTATGGAATTTCTAATGGGGCGTTCACTGAAAAACACCCTGTTTAACTTGAATTTGACCGAGGTCGCGCAATCGGTGCTTGCGGAGTATCGGGTAAAATTGGATTCGTTGTATGAATTGGAGCCGGATGCCGGCTTGGGCAACGGCGGATTGGGGCGTTTGGCGGCCTGCTTTTTAGATGGTTTGGCCACGGCCTCCATTCCGGCTATCGGTTATTCGTTATTGTATGAGTGTGGCATTTTCCGTCAAAAATTGGTGGATGGTTGGCAGACCGAATTGCCCGATTTTTGGTTACCCGGTGGGCAATGCTGGCTGTTACCGCGTCCCGAACTGGCCAAGGAGGTACTGTTTGACGGCGAAATTCGCGAATGGTGGGACGGTAGCTATCATCACGTGGAACACGTGGGTGCCACCCGTGTGATTGCCCAACCGTTTGATTTGATGGTAGCCGGTAAGGACGGTAACGGTATTTCCACCCTGCGTTTGTGGAAAGCCACCGCACCGGGGATGGATATGTCGCTGTTTAACCAAGGCGAATATATGCGCGCAATGGAACAAAAAGCCATGGCGGAAATCATCACGCAGGTGTTGTATCCGGCGGATGACCACCGTGAAGGCAAGTCTTTGCGGTTGTCGCAACAATACTTTTTGGCATCGGCTTCCGTTCAGGATATTGTGCGCCGCCATTTGGAACAGTTCGGCACGTTGGATAATTTGCCGGAAATGGCGGCTATCCATATTAACGATACGCACCCCACACTGGCAATTCCGGAACTAATGCGTTTGCTTTTGGACGAATGTGGTTACGGTTGGGAGCAAGCGTGGGATATTGTGACCCGTACCGTGGCATACACGAACCATACGGTTATGAAGGAAGCGCTGGAATGTTGGCCGGAGGATTTGTTCCGTCAACGGTTGCCGCGTATTCACCAAATTGTATCGGAAATTAACAACCGTTTTGGCGCGGAAATGATGGAGGCCACCGGCGGCGACGTGGAAAAGGTAAGCCGTATGGCGATTATCAGTTACGGCGTAGTGCGTATGGCAAACCTGTGCGTGGCTGCTGCTCACGCGGTAAACGGTGTGGCACAGATTCACAGTGAAATTTTGAAAGAAACGGTGTTCCGTGATGCCTACAGTGTTATGCCGCACAAATTCCGTAACGTTACCAACGGTATTGCTCATCGCCGTTGGTTGTGCCAAGCCAATCCGGAGCTTACGGCGTTTATTACCGAACACATTGGGGACGGTTTTGTGCGTGATGCCGCGCAGTTGGAACAATTAAAACCGTTGGCGGACGATGCTGCCGCCCGTGCGGAGTTTATGGCGATTAAACAACGCAATAAGGAGCGTCTGGCGAAATATATTAAGCAGAATAACGGTATGTCAGTAGACCCGACCTCGCTGTTTGACGTGCAGGTAAAACGGTTGCACGAATACAAACGTCAGCATCTCAATGCCTTGAACATTTTGGACACGTATTTGGCGTTAAAAGAAAATCCTTCGTTGGATATTACACCGCGCACGTATATTTTCGGTGCTAAATCTGCTCCGGGGTATTTCTTGGCCAAGGAGATTATCCGTTTTATCTGCAAACTCTCGGAAGAAATTGAGCGTGACCCGGCCGTGCGTGATAAACTGCGCGTGGTGTACTTGGAGGATTATCGCGTTACGTTGGCGGAATTGCTGATGCCGGCGGCGGATATTAGCGAGCAGATTTCGCTGGCGGGCACCGAGGCCAGCGGTACCGGCAATATGAAACTGATGATGAACGGGGCGATTACACTCGGCACATTGGACGGTGCCAACGTGGAAATTTGCCAAGAGGTGGGTGCCGAGAATATGTTCTTGTTTGGTAT
>JAZRRV010000007.1:0-7209 GCA_045651085.1 Acutalibacteraceae bacterium | reverse complement strand
GGGTTTCGGAGATAATGTTGCAACAAACCCGTATTGAGGCGGCTTTGCCGTATTTTGAACGGTTTATGGCGGCGTTACCTACTCTGCGCGATTTGGCAGAGGCATCGGAGGATACCTTGCTGAAATTGTGGGAGGGATTGGGCTATTACAGCCGTGTTCGTAACCTGCAAAAGGCGGCAAAAGCAGTTATGCGGGACTACGGGGGCGAACTGCCGTGCACGTACGAGGAATTACTGACATTACCCGGTATTGGGGAATACACGGCGGGCGCCATTGCCTCCATTGCTTTTGGAAAGCGTGCCGCCGCAGTGGACGGCAACGTACTGCGCGTAATGGCGCGGTTAACCAACGACCACCGCGACGTAATGCACACCCGTCCGCGTCGCGAACTTACGGAATTGGTACGGCGTTTAGTGCCTGCCGAGGCACCCGGTGCGTTTAACCAAGGGTTAATGGAACTGGGAGAGACGATTTGTCTGCCCAACGCTCAACCCAAATGTGCGATTTGTCCGGTAAGCGCCTATTGTGCCGTTGCCGGAACGGAACGCGCACGGGAACTGCCCACGCGTTCCGCACCAAAAGCACGTCGCGTAGAACAACGCACGGTGTTGGTGGTGGTCGTGCAGGGGGCTGAACCGCAAGTGTTATTGCATCGGCGTGCACCGCGTGGCTTGCTGGGCGGAATGTGGGAATTGCCCAACCTGCTATTAGAAGAAAGTGTGGAAGGGTTTTTGGAATCGCAGGGTATCACCGCGGTAAAAACGCAATCGCTTTCGGCGGGGCGTCACGTGTTTTCGCACGTGGAATGGCAACTAAACGGGTTGCTTGTTAAGGCAAACCCCTTTGCAGTGGGGGATGAATATGTTTTGGTAACGGCGGAGCAACTCTCACAGTATGCGCTGCCAACCGCATTTCGTACGTATACCGCCGTGCTGCCGGCGTTGCTCAAAAAAGAGGAGGATGTGGAATGAAACGGGAAAACTATTTGTCGTGGGACGAGTATTTTATGGGTGTCGCGTTGTTATCGGCTCAGCGTAGCAAGGACCCCGGTACGCAAGTGGGTGCTTGCATTGTCGGGCAGGATAATAAAATTTTATCAGTGGGATACAATGGTATGCCCATTGGTTGTTCCGACGACGATATGCCTTGGGCACGGGACGGTGCACCGCTGGATACCAAGTATCTCTTTGTGTGTCACGCCGAACTCAACGCCATTTTGAACCACGGCCGTTCGGGGCTGGCGGGTTCCAAGGTTTACACCACGCTGTTTCCTTGCAATGAGTGTGCCAAAGCCATTATTCAATCGGGCATCCGCGAGGTAATTTATCTGCAAGATAAGTACGCGGATACCGATTCGGTCATCGCTTCCAAGCGTATGTTTGATATGACGGGTGTAACGTATCGCGCCTTTTCTGCGGGAGAAAAGTCGGTAACGTTGGAGTTGTAAGGTATGAAAACGGTTCTCATTACAGGTGCTTCTCGCGGCATTGGTGCGGCGGCGGCGCAGTTGTTTGCGCAGAACAATTACACAGTGGCGGTAAATTACCGCAAAGACCGTGTCGGTGCGGAGGCGGTGGTAGCGGCTATTACTGCTGCAGGCGGTGAGGCGTTTACCGTGTGTGCCGACGTAGCAAATTTTGCAGAAACAGAAACAATGGTAAATACGGTAATATCCCGTTGCGGTCGGCTGGACGTGCTTATCCACAATGCGGGTGTCGCCAAGCAAGCGTTACTGACCGATACCACACCGGAGGAATGGCGCGCCTTATTTGGCGTGCATTTGGACGGTGCTTATCACTGTTGCCGTGCCGCGATACCGGCCATGGTGCGTCGTC
The DNA here is from genome assembly GCA_045651085.1 of Acutalibacteraceae bacterium. Classification (GTDB taxonomy): domain Bacteria; phylum Bacillota; class Clostridia; order Oscillospirales; family Acutalibacteraceae; genus RGIG3009. The sequence goes on along the minus strand of JAZRRV010000007.1, from coordinate 5,374 downwards.
AAAGCGGGCGTATTCTTACCGTTTCCTCTATGTGGGGCGAAGTCGGCGCTTCGTGCGAAGTGGCGTACTCTGCCGCCAAAGCGGGGTTAATCGGGTTCACAAAAGCACTCGCCAAAGAGCTGGGGCCTTCGGGTATTACGGTAAATTGCGTGTCACCCGGTGTCATTGACACGGCTATGTGCGCCGCTCTGGATGAGGAAACGCGCGTTGCTTTGGCAGAGGAAACACCGCTTGGTCGTTTGGGAACGCCGGAAGAAGTAGCGCAAGCGTTGCTGTTTTTGGCATCGGACCGTGCTTCGTTCATCACCGGACAGGTTTTGGGCGTCAATGGCGGATTTGTAATATAACGGGAGTAATCCCGTTATTTTTTCTTTTTTTTGGCATACTATGGGGGAAAGGATGATGACAATGCAAACACGATTGCCGCGCGGTGCGGGAATTTTGTTGCCGATAGGCAGTCTGCCTTCGCCGTACGGAATCGGCTCGTTGGGGGAAGAGGCATTCCGTTTTGTGGATTTTTTACACAATAGCGGGCAAACATATTGGCAGGTGTTGCCGGTAGGTCCTACCGGTTACGGGGATAGTCCCTATCAATCCTTTTCCGCTTTTGCCGGCAACCCGTATTTCGTGGATTTAGAGCGCTTGGCAGCGCAGGGGTTGCTGACGGAGGATGAACTCGCATCAGCTCAATTATCGGCTGATGTTATTCCGTACGAGCAGTTATATAAAACCCGCTTTGCCACATTACGGCAGGCGGCGGCGCGGTTTACGGAGCAAGAGGATTTTACAGCGTTTTGCCGCGACGAATCAGAATGGCTGGACGATTATGCGGCGTATATGACGGTAAAAGGCCATTTCGGTGAACGCGAATGGACACGTTGGGAGCCGTCTTTGCGTAACCGTGAGCCCTCGGCGTTGCTGGACTTTTGCCGTGAGCACGCACAAGAGGTACGGTTTTGGAAGTGTTGCCAGTACTGGTTTTTCAGCCAATGGCGTGCGCTGAAAGAGTATGCTAACGCGCGTGGCATTTTACTCATTGGTGATATTCCCATTTACGTTTCGCAGGACAGTGCTGATGTTTGGGTACATCGTGATTTGTTTGAATTGGACGAAGAGGGCTATCCTACCGCGGTGGCGGGTGTGCCGCCGGATTATTTTTCTAAAAACGGTCAGTTGTGGGGCAACCCGCTATATCGCTATGACCGTATGGCGCAAGATAATTTTGCTTGGTGGCGCGCCCGTATAGCGGCGTGCGCGCGTTTGTACGATGTGGTACGCATTGACCATTTCATTGGTTTGGCGCGCTATTTTGCGGTTCCCGCTTCTTGTGCTACGGCGGCGGGCGGTTCGTGGCGAAAAGGCCCCGGCAAGGCGTTAACTGATGCCTTTGAACTTGCTCGCGGGGACACCTATATTTTAGCGGAAGATTTGGGTGTGTTGCACCCTTCGGTACGCACGCTTCTTCGGCGTACCGGTTATCCGGGAATGAAAGTTCTTCAATTTGCGTTTGGCAGCGGGCCGGAAAATGAGTATTTGCCGCATCACTATCCGCAAAACTGCGTGGTATACAGCGGTACGCACGATAACGAAACGTTGGTGGGCTATTGTCAGCATTTGCGCGGAAAAACGCGGCGCTTTATGTTGGATTATTTGGGTGTACGGCGCGTAGCGGATGTACCGCGTGCTTTGTTACGTGCGGCATATAGCAGTGTGGCCGATGTGGTAATTTTTCAAATGCAGGATATTTTGAAACTGGATAACCGTGCGCGCATGAATACCCCCGCTACATTGGGGGGAAACTGGCAATGGCGGCTGGAATCGGAGCAGCTGACCGAATGTGTCAGCACGGAACTGCAGCAGTTGTCACACATTTACGGGAGAGAAAGGAACAGTGGGTATGCAGGAAAACTTTGAACAAACGGTACACACATTGCTGCAATTGAATGCACACACCACGCCGGAAAAGGCAACTGCAAAACAGTGGTACGAAGCGGTGTCCCAAGCGGCTATGGCAATGCTGTATGACCAATGGAAAACCCCGCCCGCGGGCAAGCGTACGGCGTACTTTTCTGCGGAATTTTTAATGGGGCGTATGGTGGAATCCAACCTGCTTAATTTAGGGTTACTGGATAAAACTCGTGCCTTGTTGGAAAAACACGGCGTAAGCACAACCGTGTTTGAGCAAATAGAGGATGCCGCATTGGGGAACGGCGGTTTAGGGCGTTTGGCGGCGTGTTTTTTAGACTCGGCCGCCACGCACGATGTCCCGTTAGACGGCTACGGTATTCGTTACCGTTACGGACTGTTTCGCCAAACGTTTGAAAACGGCTTTCAGCGCGAGGAAACGGACGATTGGACCGCGTTCGGTGACCCGTGGTCGGTGCGTTGTGAAGAGGAACGCGTGCGCGTAAAATTTGCGGACGGAGACGTGTGGGCCGTACCGTACGACAGTCCGGTAATCGGCTACGGTGGACACACGGTAAATACGCTCCGTTTGTGGCAAGCAGAGGCGATAACACCGTTTGATTTTACGTTATTTAATGAACAAAAGTATGAAAAAGCCGTGCGGGAACGCGACAAGGCAGAACGCATCAGCGCGGTGTTATATCCCAACGATGATACGGATGCCGGCAAAAAACTGCGCTTAAAACAACAGTATTTTTTCTCTGCGGCTTCGCTGGCGGATATATTGCGCCGTTACAAGGCCCAATTCGGCAACGATTTTTCGCAACTGCCGGAGGCGTATGCTATTCAGCTTAACGACACACATCCCACCGTGGCCATCCCCGAATTGTTGCGCTTGCTTACCGAGGAGGGGGTGCCGTTTGGTGCGGCCTTGGACCTTGTTCGTCGAACTTTTGCGTACACCAACCATACCATTATGCCGGAAGCGCTGGAAAAGTGGAATATCAAATTATTCCGCTCCGTGATTCCGCAAGTGTACCGCTTTGTGGTAAAGCTTCAGCGCGCTTTAATGGCCGAGTTGGAGAAGAAAGGGGTGCAACACCCCGAACAATACGCTATCATTGACGGTGAGCGTATTCATATGGCACGGCTGGCAATTTTTGCAACACATTCCACCAACGGTGTGGCGCGTTTGCATACCGAATTGCTGAAAACCACGGCGTTACCGGAATGGTATGCACTGTATCCGGAACGGTTCACCAACAAAACCAACGGTGTCACCCAACGGCGTTGGTTGGCGTTGGCCAATCCGGAGTTGGCACGGTTAATTACGGATACCATCGGAAACCGCTGGCTGACAGATGCAGAATTACTGACATCGTTAGCACCCTATGCGGATGACCCAGCCGTACTGCAACGGTTTTGCGATATTCGGCGCCGCAACAAACAACGGCTGGCGGCATATATTCAAGAACGTGAGGGAGTTACACTTAGAGAGGATTTTCTGCTGGACGTGCAGATAAAACGCCTGCACGAATACAAGCGGCAGTTGCTCAATGCCTTTGCAGTGCTTGACACGTATTTTGAATTAAAAGGCGGACGGTTACCGAATTTCACTCCCACGGCGTATGTGTTTGGCGCAAAGGCCGCGCCGGGATATTTCCGCGCCAAAGCGATTATTAAATTCATCAACGAGATTGCCGCAAAAATCAACAACGACCCCGATGTGCGCGATAAGATGCAGGTGATTTTCATTAGCAACTACAACGTATCTTATGCCGAAAAACTAATTCCCGCTGCCGATGTATCGGAACAAATTTCCACCGCCGGCACGGAGGCATCGGGTACCAGTAATATGAAATTTATGCTTAACGGTGCCGTTACGCTTGGCACTTACGACGGCGCGAATATTGAAATTGTGGAGCAAGCGGGCGAGGAGAATAACTATATTTTCGGCGCGCGGGTTGAGGAATTGGATGCTCTGCGCGAGAATTACGACCCCAATGCGTTGCTGCAAGCCCAGCCGCGGCTTAAACGTGTGGTTGACACCTTGATTGACGGCACGTTCGACGATGGCGATAGCGGGATGTTCAGTGAACTGTACACGTCCTTGACCGAGGGTGCCAGTTGGCACGCACCTGACCATTATTTTGTGTTACACGATTTTGCTTCGTATTGTGAGGCGCGTGCGCGTGTAAACCGCGATTATCGCGACACGCAAACGTTTGCCCGCAAGGGATTGCTTAATATTGCCCACGCGGGAACATTTTCGAGCGACCGCACCATAAAGCAATATGCCGCAGAAATCTGGGACGTGTAACAAGTATAAAATAAACAAAGTTCTCCCATACTAGCAAGGGAGCCGAACACGCTTCGGCTCCCTTTTTATTACACAAGAAACGGGGGAGAAGAAATGAAACAATGGAAACGACTGGGTGCTGCCTTGTCGGCGTGTGTTATGCTGCTGTGTTTTTCGGCGTGTAACCGCGAAAACGGCACGATTGAGGAAGAAACCGTGAGCCTTAAGGTGTGGGGCGCACAGGAAGACCAAGAAATGCTTAAAACGATGGTGGAAGCATTCAAAAAACAAAACACCGGTATGAATTACAATATCACATTTGGTGTGGTAGGGGAAAAGGATACCCAAACCAAAATTATGGAGGACCCCGATGCCGCCGCGGATGTATTTACGTTTCCCGATGACCAGTTAAGTGACTTGGTAGGCGCAGGTGTATTGTACGAGATTACTCTTAATAAAGATACGATTGCGAAAGAGAACGCCGAGGGTTCCGTCACAGCCGCTACCTTAAATGATAAACTGTACGCCTATCCTATGACAGCGGATAACGGGTATTTTCTGTATTACGACAAAAGTGTGCTTTCGGCCGACGACGTAAAAACGTTGGACGGACTCCTAAACGCCGCTGAGGCCAAAGGCAAAAAGGTGCTAATGGATGTTTCCAACGGCTGGTATGTGGCATCATTTTTCCTGAGTGCAGGTGGCACGTTGGGCGTGGAAAACGGCAAGCAAACGTGTGATTTTAACAACGAAAACGGTATTGCCGCCGGCGAGGCCGTAAAAGCGTTTTGCGCTCACAGTGCGTTTATGACCGGTGAAGATGCCATACTCACCGGCGGTATCGGTTCCAACATTGCTGCGGGCGTTTCTGGCACGTGGACGGCAGAGGCCATTCAGAAAAAATTGGGTGACAATTATGCCGCTACTAAATTACCCACCTTTACGCTCAACGGAAAACAAGTTCAGTTAAAGAGTTTTGCCGGCTACAAACTCATGGGCGTTAACTCCCGAACAAAGCACCCAAAAGAAGCCATGAAACTGGCAGAATACCTTACCAATGAACAAAACCAATTGTTGCGTTTTGAAATGCGTGCTATGGGCCCTTCCAATATCAAGGCCGCTGCCAATGAAAAGGTGAAAAAGAATGTAGCGTTAGCGGCGCTCGCAGAG
>JAZRRV010000006.1:0-3447 GCA_045651085.1 Acutalibacteraceae bacterium | reverse complement strand
TTGTCTCCCCGCAGGCGGTGTCGCTGTTGCAAGCGCACACCCGCAGTAAGTTAACTTCCCTGCGCGCACTGGCAGGTGAACTGGCGCTGGGCGGCATTGACAAAAACGAACTGATTGCCTGTATTAACGAAGTGTATGAAGAAAGAGGTGTCCTTAATGATTAATGCTACCAACCTCACCAAGCGCTTTGGCGATTTTGCCGCGCTGGATTCCATTTCCTGCACCATTCCCCAAGGGTGCATTTACGGAATGGTGGGCTCTAACGGCGCGGGGAAATCTACGTTTTTGCGCGTCATTACCGGCGTGTACCGTCCGGATGCCGGCACCGTTACCATCGACGGCGAACCCGTGTACGAAAACCCGCGCAAAAAAGCGGAAATCGCCTACGTGCCGGACAGTCTGTTTTTCTTAAACGGCGCCTCCCTTACGCGTATGGCGGACCTGCACGCCGCACTGCACCCCACTTTTGACCGCGACCGATTCCGTCGGTTAGTCGCGTTGTTTGAGTTAGACCCCAAAAAATCCATCAATACCTTTTCTAAGGGTATGAAGCGGCAAGCCGCCACCATTTTGGCGCTCGCCACTCGCCCGCGGTACATCTTTTTTGACGAAACGTTCGACGGGCTAGACCCCATTATGCGTAATCGGGTGAAAAACCTCATCTGTGAGGACGTGTTGGAGCGGCAATCCACCGCCATCATCACCTCCCACTCCCTGCGCGAATTGGAAGATACTTGCGACCAGTTGGCGTTACTCCACAAAGGTGGATTGGTGCTGGAAAGCGACGTGCAACATCTCAAAACCTCTCTGTTTAAGGTGCAAATCGCCTTTTCGCACGATTTTGACCGCGCCACGTTTGAAAACGTGGAGATACTTAACTTTGCCAAACGCGGTTCGGTGGCAAATCTCATCATTCGCGGCGACCGCGACCGCACGGTAGCACAGTTGCAAAGTTTGTGTCCGGTATTGCTGGACGTGTTGCCGCTCACGCTGGAAGAAGTGTTTACCTACGAAATGGAAGCGCTCGGCTACACCGCCGGCGACGTGTGGGAGGGATAACGAATGAAAAAGAACTGGTTTAGTTTTCGGTTGTATGCGGAAGCATTAAAACAACTGCGCATTATAGGCATTTTGTTCACCGTGGCCGCGGGTTTGGTGGCGGTATTTATTCCCGTGGGTGAGTTTTTAAGCACCATGCACCATCAAAACACGGTAGAAAACGTTACTTACTTACAAATGAACCCGCTTATTATTCTCTCGTTTTGTGTTGTTGCCCCGTTTTTAACGTTAAACGTTTTTTCGTTTCTCAATAAGCGGGAATCCAGCGATTTTTACCACGCCATTCCTGCCACCCGCACTTGCCTGTTTTTCAGTTTTTTTGCGGCATCGGTCACGTGGTTACTCATTTATATGACAACCTCCACCCTGCTCTCGGTGGTGTGCCACGCGCTGTTCCCCTCGCTGTACGTCATTAACTTTTCCAGCGTAGCGGTTACCTTCTTTAACTGCCTTTCGGGCGGGTTGTTGGTCGCCGCCAGCGTGGCAATGGCTATGTCCGTTACCGGAACCATGCTGATGAACGTGTTGGTGGCGCTGCTCATCATCTTTTTACCCCGCATTTTTATTCAGCAAACACTGATATGTGTTTCCAATGCGTTCCCATTGGTGGAAAATTTACTGTTTGCTCCATTGCTGAACACCCAGTACAACGTACCGGCGGGGTATGTTCTGCAATACTTTACGTCCGGCGACTCAACCTCCCCGCTTACCACGTGGGCAAGCGGCATATACACGTTGGCAGTGGCGGCGGTATACACCGTGTTTGCTCTGCTGTTGTTCCGCCGCCGCCAAAGCGAAGCCGCCTCGCAATCGGCTCCGAACCGTTATTTGCAAGGGTTGTTCCGCTTTTTGGTGGGATTCTCCATCAGCGGGTTGGTAACCTTCTCCGTGTTTTCACAGTGGCATTACGGCACCATCGACGAAAGCCAAATTGTCGGTTGGGTGTTCCTGTACCTGTTCGCCGTGTTTGCTATGCTCGCGTTTGAACTGTTATGTACCCGCCGCTTTAAGGGGTTGTTCCGTCGCGGTGGTGTCACCTTGTTGCTGATGATAGCTGCCAACGCCGCATTGCTGGGCGGCATTGTAGGTGTTACTAAATCTATGCAGGAATACGCCCCCCACGCACAGGATATTTCGTCGGTGCGCGTCATAGAATTCGATAAAGACTCTTATTACGGGTACAGCGATTATTTTACCGAGAAAACCGCCGACATTGCCTTAACCGATGACAGCGTGCGCCAAATGGTTTCACAGCAACTCCGCCACACGCTGGACGTGTTGGAAACCTCCCGCGCCCTTTACTATGAGGAGCGGTACAATTCCTCCTCGCTGGTCGTCGCCATACGCAGCGGCGGTCGAGAGCATCTGCGCCGTATCATCGTATACAGCGAGGACGTGGAACTGTTGTCTGCGGCGTTGTCGCGCAATGCAGATTACCGTGAGGTATATATGAATCTGCCAAAGAATTATCGGTATCTGTCTGCCAACGTGGGCTACGGTTTTCGTATGGATGCCGGTCAGGCAACGCAGACGTTCTACAACGTGCTGCAAGACGAAGTTCGCAGCATTGGTTTTGAAAAATGGTACGCCCACTTAAACGGCAGATACGCCAAATCCTACGACGATACGGATACCGAAACCGTTGTTTTCCCCTTCCCCAAGTTGCAGGTGGTACTGCCCACCGCTTCCGATTGGGTAGGGTTTACGGTGGACTTGGACGCCGACGTGTTGCCGCGTACCACTGACGCGTTTTTGGCAATGTATAATAACGAAAACGCCGAGCAGCGCACGGAATTGCTGAACACGTTGGTAACCGACCCCACCACGCTGGATTATTTGTACGGTTACAGTGTAAATTACACCGATGCCAACGGCGCATTTGACTGGCACTGGGATGCCAAACCGCTAACGCAAAATGCGGATGATTTCCGCACGTGGGCAGGACAACTCCAGCCCGTCAGCAAAGACGCCATTGACCCGAAGGGTGCCTACCTGTTCCTAAACGGCGAAAAACGAGTACGCAAAACCGATGGTGATAACTATGATGCGGGCGATAACTATTTTTATGAATACGAGCCATTGTCCGGCTACTATGCCATTCCCGCCGAAATGACTGTTCCCGAAACGTCCGACACCAAAGGGTAAAGACCACTAGCGCTAATTAAGAGCGCACCCGCTGAAAACGGCGGGTGCGCTTTTTGTTGTAATTGGTTGTGCGGCTCCCCTTGCAATTTGTGGGAATTTTTGGTATACTTAATTTAGTTTATAAAACAAGGGGGAAAACGAAGTGACCGTTTCTGAAAAATACACCCTGTGGCTGTCCTGCGCAACAGACGACCCCGACCTTGCCGCGGAACTTCGCACCATTGCCGAAAGCGACACGGAAAT
>JAZRRV010000005.1:0-3339 GCA_045651085.1 Acutalibacteraceae bacterium | reverse complement strand
CATACCCGATGCCTGCAACGCCTTGTACAACGCGCGGTTAAACTGGTCGTCGTAACCAATCGCCTCGCCGGTGGATTTCATTTCGGGCGAAAGATACGCATCCAGTCCGCGAATTTTGTTAAACGAGAACACCGGCACCTTCACATACCAGCGTTTCTTTTCGTTGGGGTAAATATCAAAAATGCCCAACTCTTTCAAACTCTTGCCCAAAATCACCTCGGTGGCAATGTCCGCCAAACTGTACCCCGTGGCTTTGGAAAGGAACGGCACCGTGCGGGAAGAGCGCGGGTTTACTTCAATGATATACACGTCGTCGTGCTCGTCCACAATAAACTGAATGTTGTACAACCCCACAATGCCAATACCCAGTCCCAACTTTTTGGCATATTGCAGTAAAATGCCTTTGACACGGTCGGAGATACTGAACGGCGGATACACGCTAATGGAGTCGCCGCTGTGAATACCGGTACGCTCCACCAGTTCCATAATACCGGGCACAAACACGTCGCGTCCGTCGCAAATGGCATCAATTTCCACTTCTTTGCCCTGAATGTACTTGTCCACCAGCACCGGCTTGTCCTCGTCAATCGCCACCGCGGTGCGCAAGTAGTGGCGCAACTGCTCCTCGTTGGCAACAATCTGCATGGCGCGGCCGCCCAGCACAAAACTGGGGCGCACCAATACCGGATACCCAATCTCGGCGGCGGTTGCAATGCCGTCCTCAATGCAGGTTACCGCTCGGCCCTTGGGTTGAGGAATCCCCAATTCCTCCAAAATCTTTTCAAACCGGTCGCGGTTTTCCGCGCGGTCAATCGCTTCGCAATCGGTACCAATAATGCGCACACCGCGTTTCATCAGCGGCTCTGCCAAATTAATGGCGGTCTGCCCGCCTAACGAGGCAATCACGCCCTCCGGCTTTTCAAACTCCACAATGTTCATCACGTCTTCCGGCGTCAGCGGCTCAAAGTAGAGCTTGTCCGCCGTGGTGTAGTCGGTGGATACGGTTTCCGGATTGTTGTTAATAATAATGGCCTCATACCCTGCGTTTTTAATGGTGGTCACCGCGTGCACGGTGGAGTAGTCAAATTCCACGCCCTGTCCAATACGAATGGGGCCGGCACCCAACACCACAATTTTTTTGCGGTCGCTTAGGCGCGAGTCGTTTTCGCCGGTGTAGGAGGAGTAAAAATACGGAATATACGCCTGCGTGTGGCACGTGTCCACCATACGATACACCGGGAACAAGTTGTGCTCACGGCGCAGTTCGTACACTTCCGTTTCGCTCATCTGCCACAACCGCGCAATAAACTTGTCGCCAAAGCCCATCTGCTTTGCGGCACGCAACACGTCCAAATCGCCGGGGTGAGCGCACACCGTTACTTCCATTTCCACAATTTTCTTAACCGATTCCAAGAAAAACGGTGTGATTTTTGTAATATTGTGCAACGATTCCACGCTCTCGCCGTGGCGCAACAACTCAGCCACCGCAAAAATGTTATCATCACGGAACTCGGCAATGTAGGCACGTAACTCGTCGTCGCTAAAACTGTCAAACTTCGGCAAGTGGAAATGGCTGGCACCAATTTCCAGCGAACGCACCGATTTAAGCAGACATTCCTCCAAGTTGGAGCCAATACCCATCACCTCGCCGGTGGCCTTCATCTGTGTGCCCAGCGTGTTGGTGGCGGTGTCAAATTTATCAAACGGGAAGCGCGGCAGTTTCGCCACCACGTAATCCAGCCGCGGTTCAAATGCGGCGGTGGTGTTGGCAATGGCAATGTCCTCCAACGCCATGCCCACCGCAATCTTGGCAGTCACACGCGCAATGGGATAGCCGCTGGCTTTGGAAGCTAACGCCGAGGAGCGCGACACGCGCGGGTTCACTTCAATCAAATAATACTCACTGGTATGCGGATTAAGCGCAAACTGCACGTTGCAGCCGCCCTCAATTTTCAGTTCCCGAATCAGTTTAATCGCGCTGTCGTTCAGCATTTTCAAATCGTGGTCGTTCAGTGTCATAATGGGCGCCACCACAATCGAGTCACCGGTATGCACGCCCACCGGGTCAATGTTTTCCATACCGCAAATAGTAATGGCGTTGTCGTTGGAATCGCGCATTACCTCAAACTCAATTTCCTTGTAACCCTTTACACTCTTTTCTATAAGCACTTGATGCACCGGCGACAGTTTGAACGCGTTGGCACCGATTTCGCGCAGTTCCTGCACGTTTTCCGCAAACCCGCCGCCGGTGCCGCCCAGCGTAAAGGCAGGGCGCAACACCACCGGATACCCAATCTTTTCGGCGGCTTTCTCCGCTTCTTCAATGCTGTACGTAATTTCCGAGGGAATGGTCGGCTCGCCAATGGATTCGCACAACTCCTTAAACAGTTCGCGGTCCTCGGCACGTTCAATGCTCTCGCTGCTTGTACCCAGCAGTTCCACACCGCATTCTTTCAAAATGCCCTTTTTCTCCAACTGCATGGCCAAATTCAAACCGGTTTGCCCGCCAATGCCCGGCACAATCGCATCGGGGCGCTCATACCGCAAAATTTTAGCAACGTATTCCAACGTCAGCGGCTCCATATACACCTTGTCCGCAATAGTGGTATCGGTCATAATGGTAGCGGGGTTGGAGTTGCACAGCACCACCTCGTACCCTTCCTCTTTCAGCGCCAAGCACGCTTGGGTACCGGCATAGTCAAACTCTGCCGCCTGCCCAATCACAATCGGGCCGGAACCAATAATCAAAATCTTGTGAATGTCTGTACGCTTTGCCATAATCCATTTCCTCCTTATGCCGAATACACGGGTTTCCCGTTATACACCGTTAACACACATCGACCGAACAACGGCCGCCCCTCAAACGGGGTTGCTTTCCCCAGCGAGAGGAACATTTCGGGGTCTACCACCTGCTCCTCCGCCAAATCCCACACCGTAAACGAACCGTCGTACGGAATACCAAACCGCGTCCGCGGTTGAACCGCCATCAACTGCACCAGCCGTTCCAAGGTGAGTATTCCCGTTTTTACCAACCCCGTATACAGTGCCGAAAACGCCGTTTCCAGCCCTACAACGCCAAACGCACTGCCCGCCAAACCCCGCGCCTTTTCTTCGGCAGAGTGGGGTGCGTGGTCGGTGGCAATCATATCAATCGTCCCGTCGCACACGCCCGCAACCAGCGCTTCGCGGTCGGCGGCACTGCGCAGCGGCGGGTTCATCTTAAACCGCCCGTCCTCCTGCAAACAGCTATCGTCCATCACAAGGTAATGGGGGCCGGTTTCGCAAGTTACATTCACGCCAAGTCGGGAGGCCAAGCGGTCTTAGGAAGACAACATGTTT
>JAZRRV010000004.1:0-8269 GCA_045651085.1 Acutalibacteraceae bacterium | reverse complement strand
AGCTGCTGCGCCGGCTGCTGCTTCTGCAAGTGCGGAATTCCAGAAAAGATTCATGTTGAATTCTCCTTTTCGCTTGTTGATTTATTACATTATACCCAATTTTTTGCATTTGTCAAGGGGAAATGCGGAAAAAGTGGGGTTGGCGCTTAATTTTTATTTTCCATCACTTGCGAGCGGTTTATGCCGCGTCACGTTAGTTTACAGCCATAGATAATGCCGGAGGACTGGTGTCCTCCGGCATTATCCGAGACGAAACGCCGGAAATTACTTCAAGCTGTTTTCGTACTGCTCAACCATCTTTTTGACCATTTGGCCGCCGATAGAACCGGCCTGCTTCGCGGTCAAATCGCCGTTGTAACCCTGCTTCAGAGTCACGCCTACTTCGTTAGCCGCTTCCATCTTGAAACGGTTGAGGCCTTCGCGAGCTTCGGGAACCATGCTGTTCTTGCTGGACATACTTATACACTCCTCAAAACTAATTTTGGCTTTTGCCTATATTTGAATCTTGCGTTTGCAATAGTAGTGTGTGTCGTGTTACGGCAAAAATGTGTGTCAATTTGTGTCAGTGTTTCGTAACTTTTCCAACTTTTCTGCAACATTTTCTAATGTTTTGTTTCATAAATGAAGCGCAGTATAAACAATGCTCAATCGCGTATGCGATTGAGCATTGTGGGTTTATAAATCGTCAGCGTCTTGCTCCGGCGCTTCGTAGTTTTGTGCCATGCCGGTGTAACTGCCTAACACGTCGGACAAAATATCGCCGCGCCCTTGATTCGGCAATGTGCGGGCGCTGTTCTCCGCCGTGTTTTCCGTTTTAACACGGATACGGCGATGCGGTTTTTCTTTCATCGTTACCACACTCCCTATTTTGGTGTTAGGGTTAGTATGGCGTTATTCCTCTACGATATACGCTTTTACCTGTTCCAAAATGCGGGTGCCGAGCGTTACCGTCATTCGCAATCCCTGTTCCACGTATTCTTCCGATTCTACCGCACCTTCACGTCGGCAAACACCGGCCAAAGCGCCTTTATCAAAGGGGAGGAGCAAGTGAACCCGCCGTCTGTCCGGTGGTAAAGCGCGGGCGATTTGCTCCAACAAACGGTCAATTCCCGCGCCGGTGGCGGCACTGATACACAGTACCGTGCCGTTTTGCGGGTCAATGGTGGGGAGCTCACAGGGGCGGTCGCATTTATTAAATACCGTGAGTATCGGTCGGTCGCCGCAACCCAGTTGCGTTAACAATTCGCGTGTCACGGCTAAATGCTCCACCGCGTCCGGGCTGGAAATATCGCACAGATTAAGCAGAACGTCTGCCCCGGCGGCCTCGCCCAGTGTGGAACGAAAGGCGTTGACCAAGTGGTGGGGCAAACGCCGGATTAAACCAACCGTATCAATTAACAATACCGTGCGACCATCCGGCAATTTCAGTGCGCGGGCGGTAGTATCCAGTGTGGCAAACAATTTGTCCTCGGCTAACACACCTGCATCCGTTAACCGATTCATCAGCGTGGATTTCCCCGCGTTGGTGTAGCCCACGATTGCCACCGTTTGAACGTTGTCTTTGCGGCGGCGTTCTCGGCGCAACACACGTTGTTGCTCCACGGCGGCCAACTGTTGCCGTAACGATTGAATACGCCGCCGAATGTGTCGGCGGTCACTTTCCAATTTCGTTTCACCGGGGCCGCGCGTGCCGATACCGCCGCCCAACCGCGACAGTGCCACGCCCTGACCGGCCAGCCGCGGCAATAGGTATTGTAACTGTGCGAGTTCCACCTGCAAGCGCCCCTCGGCGGAACGTGCGCGTGCGGCAAAAATATCCAAAATGAGCATCGTCCGGTCCACCACACGGCAGGGAAGACGGTCCTCCAAATTGCGTTGCTGCGTAGCGGTGAGTTCGCGGTCGAAAATAACCAAATCCGCCTCGGCGTTTTCCACCAACAGCGCTAGTTCTTCTAACCGACCGCCGCCCAGGCAAGTGGCCTTGTCGGGCGATTCGCGTTTTTGTACCATCCGCCCCAACACCTGCGCACCGGCGGTGGTTGCTAAATCCTCCAATTCGTCCAGCGAAATTTCTACATCAAATTCGCCGGTATCGATGGATACTAAAAAAGCAGTTTCCCATTCTGTATCCGGTGTTTCGACGGGTAATTGTTCGGTCATACACTCACCTCCAAGGCGGTTATTTTACTCAGTATATCAAATATTTGCGCCGATTGTCCATAGTGTGCGCGAAAAAGCAAAAAAATTTCTTAACAGATTTGCATTTTCCTGTTCCCTTGTGTCGAAAAGTGTGGTACAATGGTGTTGAACTATTTTGCAAAGAGGGATGGGGAACAGTATGTCACAAGAAATCAGCAGTGAAAAAATCTTTACAATGCCCAATCAGGTTGCACCGCTTAGCATCATTGCGCAACCCGGTACCGATGAATTGGCGGGCAAGATTAACTATTATCTTACCGAATGGGCAAAAAAAGCCGGCGTTGCACAAGATACGTTTTTGGTAGAGGCAGAATGCCCGCGTTTTTCCTCCGGCGACGGCAAGGGCCTTATTAAAGCCAGTGTGCGCGGCGACGATTTGTTTATTTTGGTGGATGTTGGTAACTACAATGTAAAATACAACATTTTCGGTCAACAAAACTGTATGTCGCCGGACGACCATTTTCAGGACTTAAAGCGCATTATTCAGGCGGCGGGCGGTAAAGCGCACCGCATTAACGTTATTATGCCCATCCTTTTCGGCGGCAGACAACATCGCCGCAACTACCGCGAATCGCTGGACTGCGCCGTGGCGTTGCAGGAATTGGAGCGTATGGGTGTTGCTAACATCATCACGTTTGACGCACACGATGCTCGCGTGCAAAACGCCGTTCCGCTTATGGGCTTTGATAATATCATCCCCGCGTACCAGACCCTTAAAGCGTTGTTCCGCCGTTACCCCGATATGGTGGCCGACCGCGACCATTTAATGATTGTCAG
Source organism: Acutalibacteraceae bacterium (assembly GCA_045651085.1). Classification (GTDB taxonomy): domain Bacteria; phylum Bacillota; class Clostridia; order Oscillospirales; family Acutalibacteraceae; genus RGIG3009. The sequence continues at coordinate 5,293 of JAZRRV010000004.1, read as the reverse complement.
CCCCGACGAAGGGGCGATGAACCGTAATATGTTCTATGCTTCCACGTTGGGCGTGGATTTGGGTATGTTCTATAAGCGCCGCGACTACGCTCATGTGGTTAACGGGCGTAACCCCATTGTTGCGCACGAATACCTCGGCAACTCGGTGGAGGGCAAGGATATCTTTATTGCCGACGATATTATTTCCTCCGGCGAATCGATGTTGGATATTGCGTATGAACTCAAAAAGAGAAAAGCCAACCGCATTTTCTGCTATGCGACCTACGCCATTTTCACCAACGGGTTGGACAAGTTTGACCAAGCTTACAAAGACGGCATCATCGCCGGTGTGTTGGGCACCAACTTGACTTACCGTTCCGAAGAACTCAAGCAACGCGAATGGTTCTGCGAAGTGGACGTTTCCAAGTATATTGCTTACTTTATCGCCTCGCTCAACCACGATATGTCGGTTACTCGCTTGATTGATTCTCACGAAAAAATCAAAAAATTGCTTGCGGCTCGGTAAAAACATAAAACGGCACCGCCCCGATGGAGTGTACTCCGTCGGGGCGGTGCTTTGCGTTATTCCAAAGTGTCAGGGGTGAATTGGCATATTTGCCGCAAACTTTTGCATAGAGTGGTAGCATATAGGGGGGATTGGCTATGAATTGGGTAAAACGAGGACTGACCACACTGCTGGTGACGGCGGTTTTGGGGTCGAGTATGCCGGTGAATGCAGCCACGTGGATAATGGATACTGAAGCAGGCGAAAGCGTGCAGGAATTTTTAACGTTGGAAACGCCCGAGATGCTGGACGACGCGTTGCCGGTGGCCGCCACGCCCGCTGCACTGGAGGTGGGAGGAAAGTCGGCTATTTTAATGGATATTGCCTCCGGCACGGTAATGTACGAAAAAAATGCGCACGAAAAATTACCCATTGCCTCGGTTACTAAGATAATGACGTTATTATTGGTAATGGAGGCGCTGGACGAAGGCCACATTACGCTGGAAGAACCGGTCACTTGCTCGCCGGAAGCGGCTTCGATGGGCGGTTCACAGATTTGGCTGGAACCGGCGGAGATTATGTCGGTGCACGATTTGGTAAAAGCGGCGGCGGTGGTATCCGCCAACGATGCGTGTGCCGCATTGGCGGAGCATTTGTGCGGCTCTATCGAAGGGTTTGTAGAACGTATGAACACGCGTGCCGCGGAACTCGGAATGAACGATACTCAGTTTTTGGATTGCAGCGGGCTGAACGACGAGGCCCATTCCAGCGCGTATGATGTGGCGCTGATGTCGTGCGAATTGATGAAATATCCGCTTATTAAGCAATACACCACTATTTGGATGGATACGTTACGCAACGGGGAATCGCAACTGGTGAACACCAACAAACTGGTGCGTTTTTACCAGGGGATAACCGGCTTAAAAACCGGTACCACTTCCACAGCGGGGCACAATCTTTCTGCCACTGCCGAGCGTAACGGTATGGGGTTGGCGGCGGTAATTTTGGGTTGCAGTACTACCGATGAACGCTTTGGCGGCGCGCGGCGTATGTTGGATTACGGTTTTGCCCATTACAGTTTGTACACACCGCAGATTGACCCGGCCTCACTAACGGCTATCCCCGTGTTGCGCGGGGTGGAGACACAGGTGGAAACGGCGGTTGGCGAGTTGTCGCCCATGTTGCTGAAAAAAGGTGAGGAAAAACAAATGACTTGCACGGTGAAATTGGCAGAAGACGTGGAAGCGCCGGTTGAAGCAGGCCAAATTGTGGGACGGGTAACCGTGATGAAAAACGGCGAGGAGTGCGCGACGTATCCCGTGTATGCCAAAACCGCGGTGGCACGCTTGGATTTTGGGGAGTCACTAAAACGACTTTTTCGCGCTTTGTGCGTGTAAATGAGTGTATCAGCCAACGTTGGAAAGAGAAAGCGCGCCTTTCGCCCAAATTCTTCAAAATATTTGTGAAAAATACAAAAGTATCGGTTGCAATTATGCGCGAGATATAGTAAAATAGAACCAAGAAAAGAGTACGAAAGCAGAGGAAGAGATATGGCCGTTACGTTGGACACACGGTATTTGGATGGCTTTGTTCGCGAGCACGAGTTAGCGGGAATGCAGGCGCAGGTTAACGCCGCTCACGAATTGCTGCACAACGGTACCGGTTTAGGAAATGATTTTTTGGGTTGGCTTACGTTGCCTACCGATTACGATAAAGAAGAATTTGCTCGCATTCAAGCGGCGGCTCAGCGTATTCAAAGCGATACGGACGTGTTCATTGCCATTGGCATCGGTGGTTCCTATTTGGGCGCGCGTGCGGTTATTGAATTCTTAAAATCACCGTTATATAATACGCTGGGCAAAAACACGCCGGATGTGTATTTTGCCGGCAACAACATCAGCGACTGTGCGCTTACCGAGTTGCTGGCCTTGTGCAAGGGCAAGCGTGTTTCCATTAACGTAATCTCCAAATCCGGTACTACCACGGAACCGGCCATTGCGTTCCGTGTGTTCCGCAAGTATTTGGAGGAAACCGTGGGCCCTGACGAAGCGCGCCGCCGCATTTACGTGACGACGGACAAAGCACGCGGCACGCTCAAGGGTTTGGCAGACCGCGAAGGGTACGAGACTTTTGTGGTGCCGGATAACGTGGGCGGTCGGTTTTCGGTGCTTACGGCGGTGGGGTTGTTGCCTATTGCGGTGGCGGGTTGTGATATTGCCGGCTTAATGGCGGGCGCCGCCGAAGCGCAAGCCGCCTTGGCGGACCCGTCGTTGGAAACAAATGATTGTTACCGCTATGCGGCGTTGCGCAACATCTTGTTGCGCAAGGGCCGTAGCGTAGAATTGATGGTGAGTTACGAGCCGCGTTATGCGATGATGGCGGAATGGTGGAAGCAACTGTACGGCGAAAGCGAGGGGAAGGACGGCAAAGGTCTGTTCCCGGCCTCGGTGATATTCTCCACGGATTTGCACTCGCTGGGTCAGTTTGTGCAGGACGGTGCCAACATTTTGACGGAAACGGTGGTGCTGATTGATAAATCCCCCGTGGAAGTCACGGTGGAGGAGGACCCTGAAAATATTGACGGTTTGAATTTCTTAACGGGCTGTACAATGGCGGAAATCAACCGCAAAGCATTTGAGGGCACGGTGCTTGCGCATACCGATGGCGGCACACCGAATATGGTGGTACACGTTCCCTCCGTATGCGAAAAGGAATTGGGGTATTTACTGTATTTCTTTGAAAAAGCATGTGCTATTTCCGGATATTTGTTGGGGGTTAACCCGTTTGACCAACCCGGTGTGGAGGCATACAAAAAGAATATGTTTGCTCTGCTGGGGAAACCCGGTTACGAGCAAGAAAAAGCGGCGTTGGAACGTCGTTTGGGACGGTAAAGTGGCAGTTGCCGCCGCACGGCGGTGAATATAGACTGGGAGGAATGAAAATGATTACATTGATTCTCGGGAAAAAGGGCTCGGGTAAAACAAAGCGTTTGCTCGATATGTGCAACGAAGCCGTTGCGCAGTCCAAAGGCAACGTGGTGTTCATTGAAAAGGACACGACCTTGACGTACAACCTGAATCATAAGGTGCGTTTGGTTGCGGCGGATGAATACGCCGTTCGCGGTTTTGATAGCTTTTACGGCTACATTGCGGGTATGTGTGCCGGCAACTACGACATCACCGATATTTTTGTGGATTCTACGTTAAAAATCGGTGGCGGCGTGGAGGAGATTCTGCCCTTTGTGCAGAAATTGAAAGCACTTAGCGATATGGCCAATACTAACGTGGTGTTGTCCGTGTCGGCTGACCCGACAGAAATTCCCGCAGAGATTGCGGATTTGGCGCGCGAAATTTAAGATTTACCGCCTGCTATGCGGAGCGCCGGTTACGGCGCTCCGTCTGTTTGCTTGTGTTTGGACAAGTTTTGCGCAAAACTTTTGTCTCCGTACGCGGTTTTTCGCAAAAAATGGTTGACAAATGGGGCGCAGACCGATATAATATTTTGCGTGACTATTGAGGTGAAATATGCTTCTGAAACTAAAATCCTTGTTCTTGGGCGAAACAAACTGTCTGCCGATTGATTGCACGTTGGATTTTTCCCACGTGGAATGGAACGGCGGGTATCCGTTTCAAGAACCCGTCAAGGTGAAAGGTCAAATCACACTGTCCGCCGATGTGGTAACACTCAAGGCCACGGTACACTACTGTTATGACGGTACGTGTGACCGTTGTATGGGTGACATTCACCGCGAACAGCAGATGACGATGGAGCATATTCTTGTGGTTTCCCTCAATCACGAGGAAAATGACAGCTTTGTCCTGTTGGAGAATTATCAACTGCCGTTAGACGATTTGGTAGAAGAAAATCTCATTTTGGACCAGCCGTCGAAGATGCTGTGCAGCGAGGAGTGCCGCGGGTTATGCCCGCAGTGCGGTAAGGACTTGAACAAGGGTTCTTGCGACTGCCGTGTTGACACGGTGGACCCACGCTTGGCGGTATTACAGCAGTTGCTGGATTAGTTTTTGATTATGTTAAGGAGGTGCTGAGGATGGCGGTACCGAAGAGAAAGAGCTCCAAGGCGCGTCGTGACAAAAGACGTAACAATGTTTGGAAGACGATGGCTCCCGAATTGGTGAAGTGCCCGCAGTGTGGTGCATATAAGCGCCCGCACCGTCTTTGCGGAACTTGCGGTTACTACAACGGCAGACAAATCGTTAAGGTTGAGGAGTAATTAGGCCAACCTGACCACAATACCCCAATCAAGCAAGAATAGAGGGTGTGTCCCGGTTGGACGCACCCTTTGTTTTTTACGGAGTGATGGCTATGGCGGTGACTATCACGGCGGTACAGCCCGACAGTCCGGCAGAAAAAAAGAAAATTCGTGCCGGCGACAAACTGGTTTCTGTAAACGGGCACCCCGTTACCGATGTTTTGGATTATCGCTTTCATTTAATGGAAGAGCGGCTGGTGCTGGAACTGGAAACACCAAAGGGCGCGCGTACCGTGCGGTTGCGCAAACCGGAATATGAGGACATTGGGTTGGAGTTTGAGACCTACCTAATGGATAAGCAGCACACGTGCCGCAACGGGTGCGTTTTCTGTTTTATTGACCAAATGCCCCCCGGTATGAGGGAAAGTTTGTATTTCAAGGATGACGACAGCCGTCTTTCGTTTTTGTTTGGCAATTACATTACGTTGACGAACTTGTCTGAGCACGAAATAGAGCGGATAATGGCATTGCATATCAGTCCCATCAACGTCTCGGTACACACGACCAATCCGGAACTCCGTTGCCGAATGATGAATAAC
>JAZRRV010000003.1:0-2141 GCA_045651085.1 Acutalibacteraceae bacterium | reverse complement strand
AGAAAAGCCCGGCCCCGGACCCCAGCCGCCCGGTTTGGGGCGCCCCGCATGGGGGGGCCCCGTTTTTTATGAACCATATTCAAAAAGCGGGCGGAACCGTTGGTTCTGCCCGCTTTCATTTTTCTGCTTTGGCAAGAGTTCGCACTATCTCCCCCGCTAACATCAACCCCGCGACCGACGGCACAAACGCCGTGCTCCCCGGCACGGGTGACGTACCCTCGGCATCTTGATGCGGACACACCGGCTCGGTGGAATACAGCACCCGCAGATGGCTAATCCCACGCGCACGCAATTCCCGCCGCATTACCCGTGCCAACGGACAAACCGAGGTTTTGGCAATGTCGGTTAGCACCAACTGCGATGGGTCCAGTTTGTTGCCCGTACCCATGCAACTGATAACCGGCACCCCCGCGGCTTGCGCTCTTTCAATAATTGCTAATTTGGCCGATACGGTATCCACCGCATCCAGCACAAAATCATACGCCGTAAAATCCACCGTATCCGCGTTTTCCGGCAAGAAAAAGAGCCGGTGTTCGTTTACACAGGTAGCGGGGCGAATGTCACGGATGCGCTCTGCCATTACTTCCGTCTTATACCTGCCCACCGTACTGTGCAACGCCACAATTTGGCGATTAATGTTCGAAACCGATACCACGTCGTGGTCAAACAAATCCAAATGCCCCACGCCGCTACGCGCCAACGCCTCAACCGCGTGGCCGCCCACACCGCCAATGCCAAACACCGCTACACGTGCTTCGGCGAGCCGTTGCAACGCCGCATCACCCAGTAACAACGCCGTGCGGGAGAGTTGCTCCTCGCTCATTCCTCGGTCGCCGTTTCCGCGGTAGTTTCTTCCGTCTCCTCTGCCAGCACGACCGGCTCCTCCTCTTCAAATTCTCCCGAAACCAAAATGCCGTGCTCCGTCAATTTGCGGTACGCCAGCCACAAGCCACCGCCAATAGCCGCTGCCCCTGCTAAAAATGCTAAAAATTTCTTCATAGTAACCATCCTCTCGTGTTTAATGGGTTACTGCCGACGCTGTTCGCCGACTGTGTATATCGTCAACAAGCCAAGTTGCTTGCCAAACGCCGCTGTTTACCGCTGTGTTTCAAACGTTAAGGTCTCGCCGTCGCTGGTAATGACAATATCCCCATTCAAATCACTGCGATACACCGTTATCCCTTGTTCTTCCAAGGTGCGCAGCGTTTCCGCGTGGGGGTGGCCATACCGATTGCTTGTACCGCACGTTATTAAAGCATACTCCGGATTCACCGCTTGGATAAACGCTTCATCGGAAGAGGTTTTACTCCCGTGATGTCCCACTTTAATAACGTCAGCCGTCACCGATACACCGTCTTCCAACAAATCCTTTTCCGTATCCGTTCCGGCATCACCCATTAGCAAAAAATCGTGTTCTCCAAAACGCAAGCGACACACTACCGACTGGTCGTTCGTATCGGTATATTCACGTTTGCCGCTTAACACCGTAAGTTCTGCATTCCCCACGGCGTAACAGTCACCGTATTCTGCTTCGGTCACCGGCAATTCACGCTCCGCCAATGCCTCTAATAAATTTTGATAGGTACGGCTGGTGGGCGTGTGTCCTTCCGGCATCGATGCCATAACAAAGGTATCAATTTCCAGTTCGCGCACCACTTCGTCCATGCCGCCGATATGGTCGGCATCGGCGTGTGTGGCTACCACACAATCCAGGTCCTTTACACCAGCCGTGCCAAGCGCGGCCAACACGTCGTCAGCAGTTTTATTTTCGCCCGCATCAATCAACGCGGCACTGTCTCCATTTTGCACTAACAAGCAATCCGCGTTGCCTACGTCCAGCACCGTCACCCGCAACGTACCTTCGACAACCGACGGCTCGGTAAGCCCTGCAGCCGCATACAAATCATCCCACGTGGGGAGCCACGGCAACCGCCAAGTGCCGTTAGCAGTAACAAGGACCGAAAACAGCACCATTATTGCTACTGCCACTGCAAGAATACGGCGTAAAATCGTCCGCGGAGTCAACCGCTTGCGCTTTGTTCGCCTCATAATGGTTTACTCCGCCTCATCATCCGGTCGGGTCATATTCATTTCCAGCCATTGTTGGCGGGTAATCAACACTTGACGCGGCTTACTCCCCT
>JAZRRV010000002.1:0-8711 GCA_045651085.1 Acutalibacteraceae bacterium | reverse complement strand
CACCCTGCGCGATGAGTACGAACGCGATAAGTCGGTGGGGCTTGACACGGACATTCCGGTTTCGTATTTTCCGCAGGACGACCCCACCGCCGCGCCGCTGGTCACTTGGCGCGGGCACGCGCACTTACTGTTTTCCAACTGGTTGAACTACTTTGTGTACCAAACCACCCCGTACAATCTGGGAGAAATTGGCTGATTATAAACAGAAAAACAACGCCCCGCCGTTACACTAACGGCGGGGCGGGGTTGTATTTCACTTATTCGTCATCCGACGGGGGTTGGTTAAAGGGCGGCATATCCGTGCGGCCGCTGAAAATATCGTTACCGTCATCCTCCGGCAACACCACGGCGGACGGAACATCCTTTTCTTCCTCCGTTTCTGCCGGTGCCGGTTTACGGAACACAAACAGGTAAAGCAACACGCCCGCGCCTGCCAGCAACAGAACGCCCAGCACGTACAACAACACAACCCACCACGAAACACCGCCGGCGCGGCCGAGCCCGTTACCGGTAAAGCCAATCAGCGTGTATGCTTCCAGCGAATTGATTTCCAGCCGGAAACACCCGTTGCTGACCGCTACTTCCATGGGTTGCATCAGACCGTCACCGTCTTGCACGGTAACGGCAAGCTTGTCGCATTTTTTCATCGATTCCGGTACGGGCAACTGCACCACGTAGGTGCTGTCCACCGGCAAAGCAGATACGGGAATGACGGAACCGTCCCTATCCAAAATGAGCAAGGATAAGTCGAAAGTGAACCAATCGCGGTTTTGCTCCGTATAGTGCGAAAAGGCGGATACGCCATTCAAGGCCGCCTGAACTTGTGCCGCCGAGGCCTGCGCGGCGGGCGAGGTGACGTTGAGCATCAACACATTGTTGGCGCGGCCGACCAAACTGTTGTAATCGTCCTTGGATACCAACAGACGCGCGCGGTCCGCAAAGGCATTGCGGTCGCCGCCGAACAGACCCAAAACACCCTCATCCAACGAGACGTTGAGCGCTACCTTATCCCCCTCGTTGGCGGTGGTGCCGGCACCCAAAATGGTGGCGTACGTGGCATCGGCTTTGTCCACCGTGGTTGCCCCCGCCTGTACGTCCGTTTGCGTGGTGGGGACGGTAGTTTCTGTGGTTACCGTGGTGCTGGGCACCGTGGTGGTAGGCGCCGTTGTGGTAGGCGCCTTGGTGGTTGTGGGCATGGGGCGCACCAAGGATTGGCGCGGTACAGTGTGGTATCTAACGCCATTTTTCAGTTCGCTACCTACCCCTTCATAAAACAGGGTTTGGCCGGGGTCCAGCGTAATGACAGAATGGTACTCACCATCGCTATTCGTACGAACCGAGATGCCGCTCATATTCCCAATGGTAAGGTTCAACCTATAACTTTGAACCGGCGCGCCAAGAGGGTCCTTCGCCGTTATGGTGACGGTGCCGTCTTCATTAATAACGGCCGACAAGTTAACTTCGAATGTAAGTGTGATGAATGTGCTTGTTAGTTTACCATCCACCGTGTAAGTGTACTCTATCCCGCAAGGTATCCTCGGCGTCATCGTAGACAAATCCAGCCGCAAGCGACCGTCCGGCTCCAGCAAAAAGTTAACACTTTGATCGCAAACTTTCACATCTGCTATCCCTATCTTGGTTTCCGGTGAAACCTCCGTATGGTTCCACGTGACCAGCATAGACATACCGTCGTATTCGTGCGATATTTCGCGGAACGTAAACCCCTCCGCCGAAACACCGCAGGTGAGTAACCCCACCATCAACAACAGCGTCACTAAAACAGCTGTAACTTTTTTCATCGTCACGGTCCTCCTATTCTCATTAAATCAATCCTTGCCACATTTAGGATAGCACATTCTCCCAAAAAAGTAAACCCCGCGCCCTCCTTTTTCATTTTTTGCTTGCTTTTTGGGGAAAAACGTGTTAAAATCATCATAAAGTGTTCCAAATGGGACACTTTTGGAGGTGTCGATGGTGAAAAATACGGTTTTGCCCGCTATGCTCGCTCCGTTCCCGTTGTTTGCGGGGTTCACGGCAGATGAACTGGCCGCGGCCGCCGCTGTGCTGGCACCGCCCACCGTATTTGAAAAAGGCGCGGTCGTGTACGGCGACAATGCGTTTCGCCACGCGGTGGGGTTGATTGTATCCGGCTCGGTGACGGTACACGCTCCTGAGGGTGAGCACGGCGCGTTGCTGATGAACCGCTTGGGTGCGGGGCAACTGTTTGGCGCGGCAGCGGTGTTCGGCGCGGAGGACGTGTACGTATCGCACATTACGGCGGAGGAAAAAACGAGCATTTTGTTCCTCACGCAGGAGACGTTGTGTGCTTGGTTGCGCGAATTTCCCACCTTGGCGGAAAACTACATTCACTTTTTGTCGGGGCGTATTCGGTTTCTTAACCGTAAACTGGCGGTGCTGACCACCGGCAGCGCCGAAGCCCGCTTGTATCATTATTTGTTGGACCGCGCCGACGGAAACGGCGTGGTGGAACCGATGCCCAGTATGGTGGAACTGGCACACACATTGCATATCGGACGGTCGAGTTTGTATCGCTCGCTGGAAGCTTTGCAAGCGCAAGGCGTATTGGAGCGAGAAGGACGACGTTACCGTTTGGTGAAATAAAGAAAGAAGGGTTTTTTATGAAAAAAACGATTGCTTGGCTGGCCGTTTTGTTGCTGGTGGTTCTCCCCTTTGCCGGCTGCGCGGCTACACCCGCCGAAAAAACGGTGGTAAACGTGGGTGCCATTCAAGGCCCTACCGGTATTGGTATGGCACACTTGATGGCGGCGGACGAAGCCGGTACTGCTACCAACGACTACAACTTTACCGTGGCTTCCTCGCCGGAGGAAATTAGTGGTAAGTTGGTGAATAACGAACTGAATATGGCCGCCGTGCCCACCAATATGGCCGCCGCTTTGTACAACAAAACACAGGGTAAGGTGAAATTGCTGGCGGTGAACACGTTAGGCGTGTTGTATATTCTGGAAAACGGCAACACCATTCAGTCGTTGGAAGATTTGCGCGGCAAAACCGTGTATTCCACGGGCGAGGGTGCGAACCCGGAATACATTTTGCGGCACGTGTTGGAAAAGAACAACCTGACGGATGAGGTGACCATTGAATTTTTAGCCGAAAACACCGAACTGGCCGCCAAAATGGTGAGCGGAGCGGTTACACTGGCGATGGTTCCGGAACCGGTGGTATCCACCATTACCGCGCAAAACAAGGACGTGCGCGTGGCATTGAGTATGAACGATGCGTGGAACGCGGTAGCGGACGAAAACAGCCGCTTGATGATGGGCTGCGTAGCGGTGCGTACCGAATTTTTGGAGAGCAATAAAGCCGCGGTGGATGCGTTCTTGAAAGAATACCAGACGTCCGTGAACGCCACAGACGACGTGGACGCAACCGCGTTTTTGTGCGAAAAGTACGGCATTATCCCCAAAGCCGCCATTGCCAAAAAAGCCATTCCGAACTGCCAACTCACCTTTGTGAAAGGCGAGGAAATGAAAAAACAGATTGCCGGTTACTACAACGTGCTGTTTGCGGCGAACCCCAAATCGGTAGGCGGCAAACTGCCGGACGATGTGTTCTATTATGTGGGATAAACGCAGTTGGCGGCGCTTAGGCGTTTTGGCGGCGGTTGCGCTGTTTTGGTTGGCGGTGTGGTGGCTGGCCGCCCTGCGGGTGAAGCAAGAAATTTTGCTTCCCGCCCCGCCCGTGGTGTGGAACACGCTGCTGCGACTGATGCGCACGGCGGCGTTTTGGCAGGCCGTGGGCGCCAGCTTGTTTCGCATTGGGGTGGGTTTTATCGGCGCGTTGGCGGCGGGAACGTTGCTTGCCGTGCTCACCACGCGTTTTCGGTTGGCACACGCGCTGTTTTCGCCCTTGTTGCATGTGGTGCGCGCCGCACCGGTGGCGTCGTTTATTATCCTAACGCTAGTTTGGATAGCCACCGATACCGTGCCGGTGTTTATCTCGTTTTTAATGGTACTGCCGATGGTGTGGGTGAACGTGGCCGAAGGGCTGCGCCGCATTGACCCGCAACTGCGCGAAGCGGCGGCAGTGTATGGCTTGGGACGGTGGCGCACGTTGCGCACGCTGACTGTGCCCTCGGTTGCCCCGTTCTTTTTGACGGCGTGTATGAACGGTTTGGGGTTTGCGTGGAAATCCGGTGTGGCGGCAGGGGTCATTTGCCGTCCGGCACTCTCCATTGGGCGTGAACTGCAAGGCGCCAAACTGCACCTGGAAACTGCCGAGGTGTTTGCCTGGACCGCCGTGGTGGTGGTACTGAGTATGGTGCTGGAACGATTGTTACTGCGTGTGAGCAAAGCACTCTCCCGCCGAAAGGAGGGGCGCGCGTGTTAGTTTTTGAACGGGTCTCGTTTGCCTACGGTGACCATCCGATTTTAACCGATGTGTCGCTGACCTTGCCGCGCGACGGCGCGGTGTGTTTTACCGCACCGTCCGGCGAGGGGAAAACCACCTTGTTGCGCTTAATGGCGGGCTTGGAGGAGCCGCAAAGCGGCACCATTCACCGCCCTGCGGGGTTACGCACGGCCGTGGTGTTCCAAGAAAACCGCTTGTTCCCGTGGCTTACGGTGGCGCAAAATGCGGCACTGGGTTGCCCGAATGCCGACCCGCTCCCCTATTTGCAAGCGGTGGAACTGGCAGACGTGCGTTGCCAATACCCGTCGCAACTGAGCGGTGGTATGCAACGGCGGGTGGCTTTGGCACGGGCGTTGATGTTCGGCGGCGACTTGCTTTTGCTGGACGAACCCTTTACCGGATTGGATAGTGCCCTGCGCGCACGGGTGGCGGACGCTATAAACGAGCGTTTTGCGGGCAAAAGCATGGTGTTAATTACCCATTCTCCCGAAGAAGCGGCGTTGCTGGGGGCTACGGTGGTTCCGTTGCCCATGCCGTTGTGCGGAACGATATTGTAAAGACCAAACAGCCGACAAGCAGGATTTTGCTTGTCGGCTGTTTTTTGTACTATCTTTTTTTGACAAAGTGTGATACACTAAAAGATGAGGTGATGACGAATGGAACGCGATGCGTTTTCGGCCGGTGTGGAACCGGGTGGGTTGCACTCCCGTCACGAAATTAAAATTTTAATTTGTTATATGCTCAGCGGCGCGCGTGAGCCACTGCCTCGTAACGCCGTGTTGGATATTGTGAGCGGTGGCGGTATGGCGAATTTTTTTGATGCGAGTGCCGCTATTGACGAGTTAATTGAGCGAAACAACCTCAGCGAAACGGAAAACGGGTTGCTTACCGTAACCGAAACGGGGCGCCACGTTGCCGCTACGTTGGAGGATATGATTCCGTTCACCTTGCGGGAACGGTCGGTGACTGCCGCCCTGCGCCTGCTTGCACGCCAGCGCAGTGAACGGGATAACCGCGCCGATATTGCGCAAACCGAGCACGGTTGGACGGTGACCTGCACGGTGGGTAACAACGTGCCGCTGCTCTCCTTTACGTTGCTGGTGGGGGATGAACGGCAAGCACAGCTGGTGCGTGACCACTTTTTGGATGACCCGCTGTTGTTGTACCAAAGCGTTATCGGCATTTTGTCCGGCGGGGCAACCTTGCAACACACGCCGGAACAAGTGGTAATTGAATTGCCCTAAACTCAAAAAACGTTGCTTTTGGGGGGACACCGATGGAACGAACAGCCGCACCGCTGGTTTTAATTGTGGACGACGAGGTACGTATGCGCCGCGTGATTGCGGATTATTTACACATTAAAAACTACCGCACCGCGGAGGCGGCGGACGGTGTGGAGGCATTGGAACGCTTTGCCGCCGAAACGCCCGATTTGGTATTGTTGGACGTGATGATGCCGCGCAAAAACGGCTGGGAGGTTTGCCGAGAGATTCGGCGTACCCACACCACGCCGATTTTGATGCTTACCGCCCGCAGTGAAGAAGAGGACGAACTGCAAGGGTTTGAGTTGGGCGCGGACGAGTACATTACCAAACCGTTTAGTTTGAAAATTCTGCTCGCGCGCATTGAGGCGGTTCTGCGCCGGCGCAACGGGCAGACAGAAGCGGCGGCGGAACCCGCCGCCTTACAGATTGACCCGCTCTCCCGCGAGGTGAGGGTAAGCGGTGCGCCGGTGGCACTCACCTACACCGAGTTTGAATTGCTGACGTATTTGGTAACCAACAAAGGGGTGGCGCTCTCCCGCGACCGCATTTTGGACAACGTTTGGAAGTACGATTACGAGGGTGATGCGCGCACGGTGGACACGCACATTAAAAAACTGCGCAGTAAGTTGGGCGATGCAGGCGAACAGATTAAAACCATTCGCGGCATTGGCTATAAATTTGAGGGATAAGTTATGAAACAGCATCCGTTTTTGGCGTTTTTTCGCTCCATAGCGGGTAAGGTGGCCGGTGTACTGGTATTGTGTGTTGCCGTACTGCTGGCCACCAATTGGTTACTCAACAGTTTTGTGTTTCTTGCCCATTACGAGGGCGAGCAAAAAGAACTGTTGGTGGCGAGTTATACGGAACTCGACGATGCTCCCCGCTCGCAACGCACTTTAGCGGGGTTGTTGGACGGGTATGCGGCACAACACGGTATGCAAGCGCTGTTGTGGTCCAGCCGACAAGTGTTGTACACTTCGCTTCGGCAACCCGCTGCAGGGCCGTTTTTGCCCGCTCCGGTAGAGGCGGAAAACGGCACCTACACCCTATCCAACCGCACACCGCCGCTGGCCGAAGGTGGTAATTGGGTGATGCTGACGGGGCGCACTCACGACGGGTTAAACGTTATGTTGTGGCTGCCCTTGTCCGACGTGAAAGAGGGCACCGCCATTACCAACCGCTTTTTGTTGTGGTCGGGGCTGATAACCCTACTGCTCGGCGGTGTGGCAGTGGTACTGCTGGCGCGCTCGTTTACACGGCCGGTACGGCAGTTATCGGCTATGGCGGCGCGTATGGCACAGTTGGATTTTTCCGACCGCTACACGGGGGACGGCCGCGATGAACTTGCCGAACTGGGACGCAGTTTGAACACCGTTTCCGCCACGTTGGAGGAAAATTTATCGGAACTGAAAACCGCCAACTTGCGGTTGCGCGGGGATATGGAGCGCCAATCACGCCAACACGAAGCGCGCACCCGTTTTATTCGTAACGTCTCGCACGAACTCAAAACGCCGCTGGCGCTGATTCAAAGTTACGCGGAGGGCTTGCATGAAAACGCGGCGGATGACCCCGCCGCCCGCGCCTATTACTGCGAAGTGATTGAGGATGAGGCACAAAAGCTCACCCAAATGCTGGCCAAGCTGACCATGCTGATGCAGTTGGAATCCGGCAAAGCGGATTTGGCAATTGAGCGGTTTGACCTGCGTGACCTACTGGCGCGGTTGCTTGCCCGCTATGAGCCGTTGTTTATTCAGCGGGGCATACCCACGCCCGCTCTGCCCGACACGCCGTGTGCCGCGTGGGGCGATGCCGCACTGATAGAAAACGTGGCAACCAACTACCTCACAAACGCGCTCAACCACGTTGCCGACGGCGGCACCATTCGCGTGTGGTGGGAAGATACCCCCCGCGGCACGGTGGCGGTGCGGGTGTTTAACACCGGCGCGCCCATTCCCGAAGAAGATTTGCCGCATTTGTGGGAAAGTTTTTACAAGGTGGATAAAGCGCACACCCGCGCCTACGGCGGTACGGGAATTGGTTTATCCGTGGTCGCCGCCATTATGACGGCTCACGGTATGCCGTACACGGTGGAAAATACAGAGGACGGGGTTTGTTTTTCGTTTGAACTCGCAAAAAAATGAAAGAAGGGCCGCCACAACCGTGGCGGCCCGTATTGTTTACTCGAATAACGGTTGTGTGGCTTGCAAAAAGTGGCGTAAACCGGTGTAGCGCAGGGCTTTGCGGTCGTTATCCACCATTGCCCGTACCGTTTCGCGGCACCCCACCAAAATGAGCAGCGTTTTGGCGCGCGTTACCGCGGTATACAACAAATGGCGGTAACACAACATAGCCGGATTGCGGTACACGGGAATAACCACCGTGTGGAACTCACTCCCCTGGCTTTTGTGAACCGTAATGGCATAAGCCAATTCCAGTTCCTGTGCTTGGTCGTAAGTATATACCGCCACGCGGTCATCGTACCGCACGCGCAAGGTTTGGTCGCGCACGGAAATTTCCTCCAGCACGCCGATGTCCCCGTTAAACACGCCGGTACCGGTCTCGCCTGTGTCACGCGTCCACCCAATATCGTAGTCGTTGCGAATGTGCATTACCTTGTCGCCCTCACGCAGTAACCCGTTTTCACCGCGCCATTCGCGCTTTTTGTCGTCGGGCGGGTTTAAGGTGGCTTGCAATCGCTCGTTTATGTGCACCGTACCTACCTCGCCTTTGCGGCCGGGACACAATACCTGAATCCCGTTCCACACGCTGGTGCCGTAGCCCGTGGGCAAGCGGCGCACGCACAAATCCACCACCGTGTCGGCGGTTTCCTCGCTGCTGTGTTGCGGCATAAAGAAAAAGTCACCGTTGCGGTCGGAAAATTGCGGCATTTCGCCCGCGACAATGCGGTGAGCACCCGCCACAATGTGGCTTTCCAATGCTTGGCGGAACACCTGCGTGAGTTCCACCATCGGCAGTGCGCGGGCTTCGATTAAATCGTGCAATACGCGCCCCGCACCCACGGCGGGGAGTTGGTCCGTGTCCCCCACCAAGATGAGC
>JAZRRV010000001.1:0-1393 GCA_045651085.1 Acutalibacteraceae bacterium | reverse complement strand
GCGGTGCAACGGCAACAGCAACGTGTTAAACTGCCAGGTGTCTACTGCCGCCAGCGCGGTATCAATCTGTTTTTTCACGGCGGTAACGCTTTCTTTTCCCGTTACCAAATAGTCTGTACCGGGGGTCAGCCAAACGCCCTTCATTTCCTGTGGGAGTGCATACTCCGGCTCCGGTTCCGGCTGGGGCGCCGTGGTGGTTGCGGAGGAGCTTGTCCCCACTGTGGTGGCAGTGGAGGTATGGTCATTAAACAGTCCGGCAACGGCGTGTAAAGCCCCGCTGTGCGACAACAAAAAGCACGCCGCCGCCAGCAAAGCCACCGAAGCAACGGCAATGATTGCCGCTATCCAGCCGCGTGCTGACCGCGTAGGGGGTTTCATATGCCTCGCCATAGTAAAACACTCCTCTGTTACAAAATCGCCAACAAGTTGCGAATTTCGGCTTGTGCCACTTTAATATCGGCCGTGGAAGACAAGCCCGCCTTTTCGCCCGGCTTAAAGAAACTGTAACTGTAAAACGCGATACCCGGTACTCGCTTGGCGCGCAAGTATTGCACCGAGCGCTTCATAATGTCGTTGTGCGTTTTCCACTCCGTTTTGCCCGCACCGGCGTAGGCATCGGTATAACTGCCGATTTTGTACAATGCCACCCCAAAATACAGCGATACCGACGAGTGACGCTTGTACCCCTGCCAGGTATCCACTGCCTTGTTAAACGGCTGTGTGCTGTGTTCAAATCCGGTATATATCTGCGGGCAAAGATAATCCACATACCCCGCCTGTGCCAACCATTTACGGCAATCCGCATACAATGCGTTGTACGTGTTTTCGGCATTAATTGCCGGCGAAACACCAAATACCTTCCGCTTTTGTGAGGTTAGCGTATGCGTACCGGCAATCAAGCTATCTACCCCTGCGCGCCGCCAATCGCCCACCGAAAGTTTACCGCCTGCCGTTTTGTACGCCTCGTAATCGGCGCTTTCAAAACTATATACCGTGTTTTCCCCTAACACGCCGGAGGGATAAAAGTAATCGTCATACTGAATACCGTCCACGGCGTAGTTGTTCAGCAACTCACGCACGCCGTCCAATATCAGTTTTTGCGCTGCCGCCGAGGTGGGAACATAATAATACCGCCCCGCCTCATCGGTAAACGTGGGAACTCCCGCCACCAAATACGCCTTCTGTTTGCCCACGCGGTAGGGGTTCACCCACGCGTGCAGCTGCATCCCACGCTTGTGCGCCGCTTCCACTGCATACGTCAGCGGGCCAAACCCCGCCGCCAACAGTTTTTTTACGGAAGCCGCCGCCTTAAAAATGGAAGACGAATAATACGCATCGCTGTTCGCGCGCACGTGAAAAAACACCGCGTTTATCCCATAACTTGCCAGTTCAC